>JADYYD010000514.1 GCA_020853845.1 Candidatus Melainabacteria bacterium | reverse complement strand
GTGTAACATCGTACTGAAGGTCGGTGACCGCATATCCCATTCGTTCGTAAAACGGATATGAGAAAGGCCACAAGGCTGAAATTTCGACATTTTGATCGTGCAGTCTGCGCAAGCATTCCGTAATCACAGCTCTCACAAGACCTTGTTTGCGCATGGGAGGGCTGGAGGCGACGCCGGCGATGCCTCCGCACTTGATTGTGCGCCCATTGAAATTAGCATCGAACATAATCACTGTCGCTAGCGCGTGCGGATAATTATCGATGAAAGCACCAACGGCAAAATCGCTGACATCAAATGCAAAAAGCTTCCACCTTTCCACATCAGTAAAATTGAACGCTGTTTTCCACGTTTCCACAGCCAGCGGAAAATCGTTCTTTTCGACCGTCCTTATCACCGGCGAGATTTTTCCATTCTTGGAGACAATATCAGTAGCCGTTGCCGGTTGCGACATAACCTCACCTAACCTCCGGACCGAAATTTTGAGTTTAGCCACTATATCAGAATGGGTTCGCCCGGACCTCACTCGGGTATAAAATCGGCCGCGGGACACTGCTGCGTTGCAATGGGGACATTTCGTGGTTGACGACAAAAAAGCAAAAGAGGCGGAGTTTTATCGACGCATTGCTGAGATTCGCAGCAAGAACAATCAATTTCCCTGGTCGAGCGGCGAAATTCCTGTGTTTGAATTGCCGAAAGAACAGACAAAACTCTATGCCGACAGCGAAGCAGAAGACAGTGAAATTTCCGAAGAGCAGTTGGAGCGTCGAGTGCTCATGGATTTGGTGGCACCGACCTACAATTTCCGGACTTTTTATAAGCGGCTCAATTACGAGCTAAAGCGCGCCAACCGGTATGACCGCACACTTACTTTGTTAATAGTTGCAGTGGACGGATTGACTGACATAGCCAACTCCAGAGGCATGGAAGTGGGAGACAATATCGTCGCGGCAGCAGCGGCTGTAATGCTTACATCAATTCGAGACATCGATTTGATCGGGCGCTGCCGCGAAGATGCTTTCGGAATAATCTTGCCGGAAACTCCAAGATCCGGAGCCGAAGTTGCTGCCGAGCGGATCCGTACTCGCCTTGAAAATTACGAAGTCGTGATCAAGGGACGAAGTTATTTGATAACCGTCAGCATCGGGGTGTCATGTTTTTCCGGAAGACCACTGGTCGACAGCGGCTACGGTCAGGGTCCGGCAGTGGAAGAGGTCTTCGGCAGCGCAGCCAGGGCAGTGATGGCTTGCATGAAAGACGGCGGCAACGGTATTTGCTTTGCCGATGAAGACTAGAAAACCAGCATTAATATCAATCGGCGTTATTTGCCGATTTCGGCGAGCGCATCTTCGAAGTTAAGTCGTCCGCTGCGAACAGCGCCTAATACATAGATTGCCTGCTCGGTCGTCAAATACCGATTGCGCGTCAAGCTCTGGCAGCGAACCACGACATCCAGAGTATCGTCTGCAACCAGCCCGAGTGCCATCAAAAGATCGGGTGCCAGTGAAGCGTCTTCCAATGCCCGGTCGAGTGCCGTGACAATGTCCTTTTTGGTGAAGAAACCGGACAAAGTCAAAAGCTCGACCATAGTTGCCGGAGTTTCAGGTTGTGGCGGCATGGGGGGCGGCGGAGTGAACGTCACCGGTGGTGTGGTGGGCGTTCCTCTGTGCTCGACGATGTACGCCAGCTCTGCTTGTGCTTCGGCAATTTCCAAAGGCACAGGCAAGAGATTACTTACCGACAGCGAGACTGCGCGTTGTTTAATGGAAGCCATTTTCGATTGTGTGCTGCTCGCCTTGCCATGCATGACGCCGGCAGGATTGATAATCGGCGAGTCGGCGCCAATTTGTGCAGCCGGTACGAGATCTTCGATGAAATCAGGAACAGATGAGCCTCCCCCCTTTCTTCCGAACAGCGCTGCCGGATGGGTTTGATGCTTTTGCGGCGCCCAGGCAGGCAAAGGCTCTTGCTCTTTGACGCTTTGCATATTTGTTTGCGATTTTCCGGCCTGACCTTTTTTGCCTTTCGCTTGTTTGGCCAGTTTCGTTTGCGATTGAGAAGCTTTGCCTTTGCCCTTCTTCCCTTTGCCGGAACTGGCATCCTTCTTGTCGTCACCGACATCAACGGTCGTTTCATCCGAAAGAAGTGTGAGCGCTTCCGACTCGGTTATCGTAAACAATCTGCCGGTGTCATTGGGTGCGTAATCTGATTTGAGCGTGATCTTAGTTCCCTTGCCAAAGCCTGCGACTTGACCTGGTTTCGTTTTGTCTTCGGCGGCAGGAACCGGGGTTGGTGCCGGCGTGTCAACCGGAGTCGATGGCGCGAGCGGCTTGTTGAACGGAGCAGGCAATTCGAGGTCGAATTCCATTTTGAAGTCCGGCTCATCATCATCATCTTCTTCATCCTTAGATTCAGAAGGAGCTTTTTCTTTTTCATCTTCTTTGGGAAGTTCGAGTTCGATTTTCGAACCTTGCGCAAAAGGAGCTGTTGGCGGTGTCGGCGTTTGTGCAACCGGCATCGCAGGAGGCATGGGCGGCGCCGGTGGCTCGACGGCTGCCGCTTTTTCCACAGGAGGCTGGGAAGCCGGCGCAGTTGGTGCCGCGAACTGGGGATTGGCCGGACCTGCAAACGGGCTCTTAAACTCACCGGACGGGTGGGGTGATTGAGCGGGCTGAGCTGGTTGAATCGGCTCGGCTTTGGCTGCCGGTGCGTTTTCCTGTACCGGTCTCGCGTCTGCGATCTCTTGCTTGGCTGAAGGAACCGAATCTTGAGCAGTTTCTCTTTCCGCACGAATTTCTTGCGGCTCGTCTTGTTTTTCTTGGACTTGCTTTTGGTCTTTGTTCTCTTCTTCTTTCGCCGGTGTCGAGGGAAGTTGCGGTGAAGCCCAGGAGAGTTTCTTGGGAGCCGGCAACTCGGAAGCTCCAGCCTCCGCGTCCGGACCTTTCGGAGCGGCCCAGCCAAGCCGTGATGCCAGTTGTGCAGCGGCATTTTTCAGTTGACCGCCTGCATTTTGTGCATGAGCGTTATCTTCGGTTACCTGCAAGTGCTCAGCTTTTGGGCTGGCGATTTCTGCAACCGGTTGCGGTGGAGCTGCAGCTTCTTGTGTCGGCGGCGGCGCTGGAGGAGCCGGAGGTGAGTAAGGATTTGCTGGAGGCGCCGGTGGCGCCGGAGGAGCTGGTTGTGAATTTTGCGGCGGCATCATCGGTTGCGGCGGAGGTGTCTGCGGCATCTGATGCGCTGCAACAGGTTGTGGTTGCTGCGATTGCTGCAATTGTGCGTGCAAGTTGGACGGAAGCGGAGCATTTTGCTGCTGTGGTAGCTGCTGGTGCTGCTGCATAGGCTGAGGAGGCATATGCCATTGCTGTCCGCCCTGCGGCATCGGTTGCATCGGCTGCGGCGGATAACCGGGAGGCGGTGCGTATCCTTCCGGCGGCATTGCCGGTGGCTGCGGCAGTCCAGGAAGTGGCACGCCTAAACCTTGATGGCGAGGCACCGAACCATGCCAACTGCCCCATGGGTCGTCCGGTGCAGGTCCGCCATACGGAGCATGCCCGTAGGGTGTGTTATAGCCATAAATAGGAGTGGGAACCGGCTGCGGCATAGGTTGTTGCATTTGCGGCATCGGCTGCGGCATTTGCTGCATTTGCTGCATCGGCTGCGGCATCGGCTGTTGCAAATGTTGCGGCATTTGCATTGGCTGTGTTTGCTGCTGCTGTACTGGAACTGGCTGCGGTTGTTGATTTTGATAGTGCTGTTGCTGCTGTTGCTGCAATTGCGCATGCAAACTCGAAGGTTGTTGATGTTGCGGCTGTGCTGGCTGCTGTTGCTGCATCAGTTGCGCGTGTAAGCTTGAAGGCTGTTGTTGCTGAACAACCGGCATGGGCATGGGCACAGGCATGGGCATGGGTACCGGCTGCTGCTGCTGCTGCTGAGGCTGCGGCTGTGACATTTCGAGAGATTCTCTCAGCGTGCTCATCACCATGGATGGTTTAATTGCCGGACCTTCATGCGCATAATCAGTGCGCTTCATGGCCGCTTCGGCTTTCGCCCATATCTTCATTGCTGCTTTCAATTCTTCAATGGCTGCGTCTCGCGTAACCATTCCGTCACGAATTTGCTCCTGCGCGCGCAATACCGTCGGCAGAAGGGAAGCATGAATGATGCCTTGCGTGACAAGGGTGCCGCCCAGAGGCAGACCGCTTTCTATGCTGATTTTGAGCGCTTGATCGAGCTGATCGGGAGTAATGATTTGGGCATCGACAAGAAGTTCGCCCAGGCGATTTGTGGAGCCGCCCGCATTCGGATGATGTATGCGTCCTAAAACTTCCCTGAGAGGCTGGCGTTCTCTGGATGCGACTCCCAGTGCCTCCAAGCCGACATCGACCGGAACGACGCCGTCACGAATCATTGACTGCGCCTCGAGAGCCAATTGGAATGTGTCAGGCGTGATGTTGCCTGACATTGTTAAAACACGTCCGATTGGCATCCCCAATCGTCGCGACACCTGCATAGCCTCTGTCAGATCTGCCGAAGTAACTAACCCACTCCTGACCAGCAAGTCGCCGATCATAATGTTTTTCTCGTCGTCCGACATTCAGGTTCCCCGCTTAAGCAATTATTGGAGGTGCGCAACCTCAAACATTCACAATTGGACCGCAGCCAGCAGTCTCTAATTGTTTGTACCCTTCCGATTCTCTATCTAAATGCTTTTTTCTCTCAATCCCCCTTTCGGGTTACGAAAAGGAAAGAAACAAGCGGGCTTTAAGACGCGTTCAATCCAAGTTTGACAAACCGTTAAGCATGTATTCAATTGCACGCACGTCCACGGTATTGCCAGCCAGATGGAGCTTGGCAGACATGCTTAAGTGATTGGGAAATGCGAATTGAGGGGAAAAACCCATCAGGCTGACAATCTCCTCCGGGCTAAAGCGGCGAATTTTACCTTCGGAAATTTGAAGAAATGTGCCGCTTGACTTAAAGCTTTTCCAGTAACCGCTTGTGAAACAGGTGGCATAAGCGTCCTCATCGGCCGGCTTTATGACATGCAGCGATTCGCAATACCTGGCGAAATCGTTCGCGCGAACTACTAATGCCTCGTCAAACTCAGGTTTGATGAAGGTCTTAAGTTTGACTGCCGGAATCGCGGGCAGGTCTTGCTGTTTGAAGTTGATACCGCTTGCGGTGGCAACCAGATACAAGCGCGGGCGCCTCATCGGTATTCCGAAATCGGTAGGTGAAAGCTCAACCAGACGGCTTTGATAGCCTAGATTGCTGAGAGTTTCGACCACTAATCGATGAGCGTCCGAATCACGAAAGCCGAGTACATTTTCAAGAATAATTGCTTTCGGGTTGTGGTTTTTCACATGACTCAAGAGATTGACCAGCGAACGTGCTCTTGGATCCTGCAAGCCTTTTCGATTTCCCCTCACCGAGTAAGGCTGGCAAGGTGGGCTCATCCACCACAGATCGGCGGCAGGAAGTTCAGCACTGGATACTGTGTCGAGATTGCGCGAGCTTGGCATGATTCCATGGTTCAGCTTATATGTTTCATTGGCGCGCGGATCTTGATCGTAGGCGGCCACGACCTGTATATGCAGTTTTTCAGCAGCTTCTGCAAAGGCTCCGATTCCGGAGAATAACTCTAGAGCCTTGAACATTGCGCTTTTACTTAATAGCTGACTCTGTCCGGTGAATAATTGACCGATGGTGTTTCTTTCAAAAGTGCTTCAATAGTGGGCACTTCGGTCATCGTCGGTTTTTTGCCTTCCGGGTAGTCGATGCGGAAAATCTTGGCGTGAGTGATTGTTTTATCCGCTCCGGCGTAGATCAAAACATAGACCTTTTTGCCTTCCCAGCCGACTCCCATCGAGCCGCCGGCGCCTCCCATGCAGTCTATCCAGCGTACGGTTTTGTTCTCCACTGCGACGACCGGAAATTTTTTCTTCCATTCTTTGAACGGTTCATTCGAGTTGTAATGCCATTCTCGGCCGACCGTGTCATTTTCGATGATCAGGTTTTTGAAAATAATCGGATCATTTGTTTTCGGGTCCATGAGACCGGTAGCCATTGTGCCGTAGAAGCATTTCTTCAAGTCACCGATATAAGTCACTTCGGGCTCGTACTTGTAGTAGAGATACACGAAGCCGCATGACTCCGGTCCCAGATTACCGTTATCGTTGGTCTCGGGATAAGTCATGTTGGGCGGATCGCTGAAATTGCCGCGTGCTTGCGTGTTGAAACGCAAACCTCCCTTGGTCCAGCCTGTCAACAACACATTGAGCGAGTCGACTTTGGAATCCGAGCCGGGGGGTGGTTTGTCCACGAGCGTTTTGTTCTTGTAGTCATCCGCCTTCCAGCCTTCTCCTTCGGCGTCATTGAAGGGGTGAAAAGGTTGAAAACGGCGGGGAAATGGCGGTGTTTCGAACAGGTCTTCTTTGGTGGTAAGTGTTTTGGTCGAGCCGTCACCGCAGGCGGTGAGGAGTGTCGTTGAAAAAATTGCAGTGACCAATAATTTCGCTATCTGACCAGGCAACCTTTTCATCAAAATCTAACTCCGGAGTCGGGATTTGTTTGAACGTTAATAGGCATTTCAAAAGGGACTCCATTACACCTATGAGGTAATACTACATAAGATAAAACCAAAGGTGGGCTCATGACTTCTATTCCCATTCGGTTTTCTTGAAAAGCCTTACCTCCCAGATATCTATTAGCGTTGCGGAAAGTAACCGGGGCATTATGGAGCCCTTTCTGAAACGCTCGAGAGCGCGTCGGTTGCGCGTTGCAAAGGATTTGGGCGGTGGGTGAGTTAACTTCAATCGACTGTTCCGGCTCGATAACCCGTTGTCATCATCGACATGGCGGTAAACTAAGACATAGTGGGAGGGTCAGGATGTCCGTCAATAATCCCCAGTCTCCGGGGAGCACCAAGTCATGCACTGCCTGCGGTCGCCGATTTCAGGGCGATGTAACCGTGTGCCCAGACGACAACATGCCTTTGATGACCATCATGGAAGAGGACCTGGTGGGGACGGTTCTGGAGAATAAGTACGAAATTCTCGAGAAAATCGGCGCCGGCGGCATGGGAGCGGTCTACAAGGCCAGACACCAGCTCATGCACAGGCAGGTCGCCATTAAAATGGTTCTTGCGCAATTGAGCGCCAATTCCATGACGCTCAAGCGGTTTACTCAAGAAGCTCGCGCCACCAGTCAACTCAATCACCCAAATATTCTGACCGTGTTTGATTTCGGGATTTCGCCCAGCAATCAGCCCTATCTGGTCATGGACTTTTTGGAAGGAGTCAATTTCGGACGCGTTCTGGAAGAAACTCGCCAGATTCCCATCGCGCGCGCCATAGGGATCTTCTTGCAGGTCTGCGCGGCTCTCGGGCATGCCCATCAGAAAGGTATTGTTCACCGTGATTTGAAGCCTTCCAATATCATGCTCATCGAACTCGATGGGCAACCGGACTTCGTCAAGGTTTTGGACTTCGGCATTGCCAAAGTGCTTTCTTCCGTCGATGGTGAAACAGACAATCTCACCCGCACCGGAGAGGTATTCGGCAGCCCGCTCTATATGAGCCCCGAGCAATTTCGCGGCAAGTCTATGGATGCGCGCTCGGATATATATTCGCTCGGCTGCGTCATGTACCGCAGTCTGGCCGGCATTTGCCCTGTGACCGGCAAAGACGTGCTCGAGTGCATGTACAAGCACGTCAACGAATCGATTCCGCCTTTTTCAGTCACGGCTCCGGAAGCCGAGATTCCCGAGCGTCTCGAACAGATAATTATGAAAGCGCTCGCTAAAGATCCCGACGAGCGCTATGCGTCGATGAATGATTTGCGCGCGGATTTGGAAATGTGCGCCGAGGAATTGGCTCTTGGTCCGCTTGGCCCCGCGTTTTTGCGCTCCGGAAATTTCACCGCCTCCGATCCGGCTTTGATGGCGTTCCCCAGCGGAACTTACAGGTCCGTTCCTCTTGGTTCTCCACCGCCGCATGGACATACACCCGCTTCGGGCTCGTACACTCAAGTCGAAAATCCCAATTTTCAGAATGCGCATGAAGCTGCACAAGCAGCGGTGCAAGCAGCAGCCCAAAGGCAAGAAGCAATGGGTATGGGCAAAACATCCCCGCATATTTTGCCTGCCGGCACATCTGTAAGCGACATTGAAACGCCGGCATGGGTGACCGGACAGCATAATATTCCACCCGGATCGGAAGGCACCGTCGGCAATGTCACAGGCAGTATTTCAATTACCGGTCCCGTCGTGCCGCCGGAGCAAGTGAGAAACATTGATTCGGGCGTGCCTGTTCAGAATCAACTTGTAATCACTTATTCGCAGCCGCAAGTGCAACAAAAGGCGCCGCTGGACATGCGACTCGTAGCCGGTGGAGCGGTGCTTGTTTTCCTGGCTGTGGGCGGTTTGATTTACAGTCAGGTGGCCAGCAACAATTCCGGCAAGCCGGCACAACCTCATATCGTTGCCAATCCGAAGACGTATGAAGATTTCACTTCCAGCGGTCTGACGCATTATGCGGAAGGTCGCTATGCAAATGCGGTTGCGGAGCTGAAGAAAGCCAACAGCCTGGCGCGCTCGTTTCCAGAGACTGACAAACGCAAATTGGAAAGTTGGATCAATCTTGGCGAAGCGCATGTAGCCAACGATGACTACAAAGATGCCGAATCCTGCCTGAACCATGCCGACATCATTCTAAAGAGCCAGAAAGAAACCAAAGGCAAAGAGTATGCGCGAGTGCAGCAAGACCTTGGTGAGATGCGCCTGAACTCGGGTGATTTCGATGCTGCCGCGCCGTGCTTCAAGGCGGCCTACGATATTCGCATCAAAGCTCCCGGCTCCGAAAAAGCGGACGCTGCCGATTCATTGCAAGGACTTGCTTCTGTTCTCATTCAAAAGAAGGACCTCCAGGGTGCAATCAAGAAATTGCAGGAAGCAAAATCTTTGATCGAATCGACATCAGGAAAAGAGGACAGAGACTACGTTGCCGTCCTTACGGATCTTGCCCGCGCCGAACAGTTGGCGGCGACCAAGCGCGATCAGCTTCCCAAGATTGCCCAGATTTACGAGGAAGCCATAACCTTGAGCGGAAAAGTTTTTCCCTCAGACCATCCTCAAATCGGCAAGATCAATTTGGCGTATGCAACTTTGCTGTACAATCAAGAAAAATACGCTGACGCTGAAAACCGCTTCAATGAAGCGATCCGCATAACCACGAAGAATGGCGGCGAGAAGAGCGTGGACATGGCGCAGATGAAAGCGTCTCTGGCGATTTTATATTACAAGGAAAAACGTTTTGGTGCCGCCGAGCAATTGCTTGCTGAAGCAATTTCGATCGGCACGCAAAAACTCGGCGAAACCAACGATGCGGTGCGGCGCTGGAAAGCGCTGCGTGCCCAGTGCCAGAAGGCTCGCCGTCACGGTTAGAGCTGCTGGAGCAGTTTGATTGATTGCGAATCAGGCGGCTAGCGTCCAGACAATTCACTGGATACAAAACCGATGTCTTTCGAGCCGAGCAGACTCTTTGTGAGGCTGCCGCCGGCTACGACCATTTCGTGCATGGCTTCATCCAAATGCCGATCGCGCACAACTATAGGATCGCTGTCGGGCGCGGCAAAGAGCGCGGCTTTGCGCATCAATTCGCCGATGAAGGCACCGCTTGCTCCAGCCGTTCGTTTGATAAAGACGTCCATATTTTCTACTTTGACAGTCAGCCCTTTCGAATACACATCGAACAAACGTTTGCGGCATTCAGCATCCGGAAGCGGCACTTCATATGCCTGATCTATTCGGCCGGGACGCGCTGCCAGAGCAGGTTCTAGAATGTCAGGTCGGTTGGTGGTGAGGACGAAAAGCACATCGGTATCATCCGACAAACCGTCCATCTCATTCATCAATTCCAAAAGTAGATGCTGATTGCAGTCGTTGCGCTGAGTGCGATCTTCGGCAATCAGGTCGACATCCTCGATGATCACCATCGCCGGCTCCAGCCAGCGGGCAAAGAAGCATGTTTTTGAGATCAATCCTTGACCACGACCGGTCACCAGCATCACTGTTCTTTCCTTCATTGCAGAGGCAAGATACATAGCCGTCATTGTTTTGCCGGTACCCGGCTTGCCGTGCAAAAGGATGCCGCGTTTCAGCTTTCGACCGGCATTCTTGAGTGCCTGGCTGTACTTGCCCACTTCGGTCGTTTGCCTTTCAATGCGCTGCAACAGTCCTTCCGGAAGAATAATTTGATCGCGTGTGATTGTCGGAACCGAGTGGAATTTCAAAGTTCCGCCACCACCCATGCCGGGCACCGGAACACTGCCGTCGATTACCGAGAGCATTTTTCCGCGGTAGACGTTGTTTTTCCCAATATGGCGCTGAATGTCTTTAATGAATTTCTCGCCCGCTTCTCGACTGTCAGCCATGACGTCGATAACCAGCGGTGAGGCTCCCGCGAAGTCCATCATGGAGCCCTGGCGCAAAAGTAATGCCAGCTTCGGCTGCCCGTTGATCAAATAGAGTCCGCCCTGAACGCAGGACAATTTACGCCCGTTGTCCAACTCCATATTGAGATACTGCACAGTGCCTTCTTTGGCGCCGCCCAGCCCGACAAAACTGGCGACGGACTGCGAGGCGACGAGATCAGCCAGAGATGTGCCGGTAAGGTTGTTCAAAAAACCACCCTGAATACCGAGAATCGAACAGCTACGACCATTCTTTCCGGTCAGCTCGTCCAGTGCGATTTGCAGATTGGCTTGATTGTATCTTTCGAATTGCTCGGTAACTATTGATAGTGAAGCGGGATCTTTGCCCATGTGCTCGGCGATTTTGGTTCTCAAATCTTTCGGCAAGAGGTTATTAGGGACCAGATCTTTCATATTGAATCCTGAGAAAGTCATCTAAAGTTCCTCCAGGCAACGAGATAGAATCGGATTTTCAAAAGCGAGCTTTCTCCATTACAAGGCCGTTTTGTCGCTTAAGCACGCGATGCACTGCTTTTCTTAATCCCGCTTCAAGTATGCTTTCTAATCGTTTTGTAAGTGGGACGGCGCCTCTGTCGGCAACCCTTATAATTAGGCTTCGATGCGCTTCGGGGAGTGAAGATCTTGGGACTGGGCGGAATGATTCATCAAGCCAAGGGGTGGCTGTTTTACCTCTTCGGGCAATATGACGCCGCCATCGAAGAATTTTCGCAAGCCATCAAAGACGCCCCCGATAATGCCAATTGCTGGAAGGGACGTGGACTGTCGCACTTCAAGGCGCACAATATCGATCCGGCACTCAATGACCTGAGCAAATACATCACGCTGGACGACAAAAATTTCCGGGTCTTCATGGCGCGTGCCGACGCTTACGCGGAAAAAGGCGATTACGACCTGGCGGTGCATGATTATACGCAGGCTTTAGCGCATAAGCCGGAGGAATTTCCTGCTTACCATATATACCTTGATCGTGGAGCTGCGTACATAATGATCCGCGATCTGGATAAAGCGATTGACGACTTGAGCAAGGCCGTCACTGCAAAACCCACTTCTGTAGAGGCTTACCAGAGTCGCGGTATTGCTTATCGTTTGAACAATCAACTCGATAAAGGATTGTCTGATTTTGAAAAAGTGATCGCGATGGACCCCAAGTATCACCAGGCTCACTATCAACTGGGACTTCTCTTCAATGATATGGGGGAATACGATCAAGCCGTGGAGTCGCTTTCCAAGTCGATTACGCTCAGACCGAAATTTCTCGTGGCCTATTTCGAGCGTGCCAGCGCTCTCATGAATCTCGGTCATTTTGAAAGAGCGATCGCGGATTACAACATCTGCGTCGATTCTGATGCTAAATCCGCCGTTCCTTATCACATGCGCGGTTTGGCTCACATTCGCATGGGACAATACGACCTGGCGCTTGCCGATCTCGCCAAAGCGTTGACGCGAAAGGAAGGCGATGTGCGCATCCTTACCGATCGGGCTCTGGCATTTTTCCATAAAGACTATTTCGATTTGGCGCTCAAAGATCTGCACCAGGCAATCAGTCTCGATCCGAAGTATTGGCAAGCTTTTTCGATGCGCGGTCTGGTTTACGGCATGATGCCGCAAGCCGATTTTCAAAAGTCACTGGCTGATTTTGAAACTGCCATCAAGTATGCTCCCATGGAGGCGGAAATTTATAATCGCCGCGGCTTGGTTCTCGATGAGATGGGCGATTTCGAAAATGCAATCGCCAGCTTTGATGCGGCGCTGAAGCTAGACCCCAAGACCTTCAACGGTTTCTACAACAAGGCTCTGACGCTGCACAAAATGGGTGAGCTGGAAGAAGCAAAGAAGAATTACGATCGTGCGATTAAAGCCAATGCAGCACTAAGGGCGGTGCATCTTCGCCGCGGGCAAGTCATGCATGAGTTGGGAAAACCCGCGCAAGCTCTAGAAGACTACAATATCTGGTGCAAAGAAAACCCCGATGACAAGGAAGTTTATGTTTTGCGCGGCAATGCGCTGGCTGATTTAGATAGACACAAAGAAGCGATGAATGATTACAACAAGGCGATTCAGCAGGATAAATACAATGCGGTTGCAATCATGCAGCGCGGTCATTTGAAATTGAAACTAGGAAAGACGGAAGATGCACTCAAGGATTTTGAGGAGTCGATTCGTTTGAACCCATGGCTGAAAGGAGCGCACATAGGCAAGGCCAACGTCTATGGGGTGAGAGGAAACCTTGAAGGCGAAATGCAAGAGCTCGGCGAGGCGATCAGGCTGGACGGCGCGGACGCATCTTCCTTTCTGAAACGGGGCCGCTTGCTTGCGCAAACCGGTAAATACCGGCGTGCAATTTCGGATTTAATGCATGCGCAAGACTTGCTGCTCAGCCAGGAGAAAAGAGAACAAGCTGCGGAACTGACTCCGGAGATTGGCGAATTGCAGCGCACTGAAGCGAAACTGTCGGCTCCGGATTAGAAGAAATCACATAACGCGCAGAATTTCGAAAACGAAAAGTGCGAATACTGAACCTGTGATAAAAGTTGCCACCACAATCATCCAGACCAGATGCGCCTGTCTGGGGGTGAAGCTTTTTACGACACCGATTCGAGAAGCTATGAAATACAAAAGCGAGATTAGAAGAAAAAGTACAAACCATGGTCGCAGCATTATGCCGTTCGGCATGAATTGCGAAGATGCAAGCAGTACAGCCGCCAGTGGGAAGCTGATAACCGATACGTAATCCGAACCGCGCAAGCGAGAACTCTCTGAACTGCTGGCTTGACGAATGTGCGCAGCCGCAGATGCAAGGTTGCCCCAAAAACTGGCTCTCAAGCGCTTGGGATCGGTTGCCGCGCCGCCGCCTTCGGGCGTCGTCGTAGGTTCATCAGACACAGCACAATCCTCCTCAATGGGTGACATTATTATTCCCAGAAGATTGAAACAATCGCGCTATTGTCTGTTTCGACCGATAAAATCAAGTGCGTTCTTTATATAAGCCAAGGCTTTGCCGAATCGATTCAGCGTTTCTTGACCAGACGAAATACGGTGACGACAAGACTGAAAAAGGCGGCCAGGAAGCCACCGACCACACCGGCCGCAACTCCGGTTCGCCAATCTTTTTCTAATTTTGCAGGTTGACTTATTCCTTCTTTCGAAAGAGCTTCTCTGAATGTAAGTTCGTTTTCCTGGCTGGATTTGAGGGCGCGGATCGCTTGTTCCGGGCTCAATCTGCCGCGGCGCACGAGGCTGTGGCACCGCTCTGCATGCCTGCGCAACTCGTCATTGATCAATCCCGATTCAACCAGGAATGCGGCACTTCTGTGAGTGTCTTGTAGCATGAGCTGATAAGCGGCGGGAAGATTATCTTGATCGAGCAATTCTGCAGCACTCAAAAGATCAACAAGCCTGCCGCCATGCCGAGTGTGTTTGTTCGGTGGCAGACTGCGCGACTTTTCGCTTTCTTCGGCTTTCTTTCTTTTCGGCTCTGGACTATCTTTCTTTGCCGGCGCCTCAGCCTGAGCCGGTTCCTGCGGGGTGGTCGGGATTTCAGTTGGCTCTTGCTTGACCGCGGCCGTTGCGCTGGAAGACTCCGCTGCAGCCGGTTCTTTCGCCTCTTTCGCCTCTTTCATGCTGCGTTTTCGATGCGTGGCGGGAACTTCACTTAGCTCATCGATAGTTCGCAGCGCTTGCTGCTTGGTTCTGTCACCGGCTTTCAACCACAGTCCGAAAGCCTCCCTCAGCTCCTCGATTGCCTCCTCATTGGACAACTCGCCGTTGGTGACCTTTTCTTGAATGGCGCTGATGCTCGGGAAAAAGCTGGGCGAGAGCGCGCCTTGAAACACCAGTGTGCTGCCCAAAGGGGTGCCGTACTCGAAGCTGGTTTTGAGCGCGTCGTCTATTTGCTCCTGGCTGACCAGGTTGGAGTCGACTAAAAGGTCGGCCAGGTTGTTTGCGCCCTTGCCATACTTGGGACTATGATTCAGGTGCTCCAAAGCCTCTTTAACGCTGCAGCCATTCTTGTCTATGCGAGTCAGCGCCTTGAGGGCTGCCTCAAGAGGAATTTCCCCTTCACGAATTAATGACTGTAAGTCCAGGGCTGCATGCAGGAGTTTTTCGGTGACGCAGCCCGAGGTGATTAGAACTCTTCCAATTGGAACATTCAGCCTTTTGGAAACTTGAATTGCTTCGGTAATGTCAGCCGATGAGACTACCTTGGCGGTTACCAGCATGTCTCCAACTCGAACCATTCTATTGTCTTTAGGCACGAGAGTCCCTCATGATGCGGTTTTCGCAGCGAGCTTCCGAGCCGGTCCCAAAAGCGACCGCATATTCTGCGCATGAAGAGGTGCATCCGCACCGGCGGCAGGTTTAACTCAGAGGTTGATGATCATAGCAGTTTTATCCGACCCTCGTCCGCGGCTGTCAAGTGCGCGCCATTCCCGCCGATCTAGCACCACATGCAGTACTAACAGTTACAGCCCTGTAGCCGTCTGAACACAAATCGCTTATTGAATTCTAATTTCATACTTCCCTGAGCTTCCCAATATCCGGGCGGATGTCAGGAGAAAATATGCTATTCTTTGCGACCAAACAAAAAAAAACACATGGAGTCCCTTCATACATGTCATCTGGTCAAGCTGATAGCGTCTCACACCCCTTTGATCTTTCCACCCAAATACTCACCGATGCAGGAGCATTGAAGCGATTCGTCGATGCAAACCTGCTGGCTTTTGTGCGTTGCGACGTCAGCGGGCGTTATTTCGAAGTAAACAAGGCGATGGAAGACTTGCTTGGTT
>JADYYD010000513.1 GCA_020853845.1 Candidatus Melainabacteria bacterium | reverse complement strand
TTCGAAAGTTCGGAGAGGGAGGGATTCGAACCCTCGGTACAGCTTTTGACCGTACAACTTCTTAGCAGGAAGCCGCTTTCGACCACTCAGCCACCTCTCCAAGAATGCGCCCGTTATTACAGGCCATATAGAACTTTACCATATAAAGGACGAGGTCGACAGCCGCTATGGCAACCTAGAAATGTCCCAAAACAACGATCCAGATCCAGTAATAGCTGACAGGCGAGCCAAAAAGAAGGCTATCACCCCTGTCAAGAAATCCACCGTGACCGGGGATTGCGTCACTTGAGTCTTTTATCCCGGCGTCTCTCTTGAGAAGCGATTCGCAAAGATCGCCCAACTGTGCAGCGATCGATACAAAAAGCCCCATTAACGGCGCGTGCCAGATTTTGCCGCGGAATGGTTCAGAATTCGCAAACAAGTAGTGGTCGGCGCCATAAACAACCACGGTAGCCCAAAAAATCGATGCCAGCAAACCGGTTACAGCGCCTTCCACCGTTTTTTTCGGGCTGATCTGCGGGTAGAGAAGGTGTTTGCCGAACCGCTTTCCGCCGTAATAAGCGAATACGTCGGTCGCCCAAACAATAAACAAGCAAACCCAAACATAAGCCAACCCGGGCTGCTGCAGAGGATTGGCAATCTGGGCAGCGCCGGGCGCCGTCAAATTGCGCAGCAAAACAAGGTGGCTGGGCAAAAATCCGACGTAGATGAAACCGAGAATGGTAGTGGCAATATCAGCGATTGTCGCCGGTGGAGCCTCATGGCGGAAGAGCAGACGAAAGAACGAAAGGCAGATGCCGACGGTCAAAAGCAGCGGGTAATGCTCGAGCGGATAAGTCGAAGACAGCGTGGAGCCTGGAATTACAGGCAGCGCGGCCACCGCGAAGAAAGCTATGATCATCCCTTTGATAATCCTGGGCGACGGCTTAAAGCCCTTCGCCCGCGCCATGTTTATAAACTCGTTGCCACCCCAGTAGCAAGCCACGGCCATGACGCACGGAAAAACCAATCCGCCGAAAAGAATGCTTCCTACAGCTATGAAAAAAAGAGCAAATCCATAGAAAATTCGTTTCATCGAATTTCCTCTGAGCTGTCTTTCAATGCGCCGCCTTCCGGCATATTTTCGATCGCTGCTCCCTGATCGGCGTTTTCCACCCCTTCAGTTTTACCTGAATCCGCAGTTGTCTTTCCTGCCTGTCCTATAAGATATGCCGATACAAGGGCCGTGAGCGGAATGGTGAAAACCAAGCCCAGACTGCCGCTCAGGGCTGATGCAATTTCGGTTGCAAACAAATCAAGATTGATTAACTTGGTCGAGTCCATCTGCCTGGCAAGCAGGAGCAACGGCAAAGCGCCGCCGGCATAGGCGAGCACCAGCGTGTTTGTCATGGTGCCCATGATGTCGCGACCGACGTTCATACCGGCGTTGTAAAAGAGTTTGAAACTCGGATTGGCTGCCGTGCGCGCCACTTCCGTGACAGTCGAGGAGATGGAAATAGCCACATCCATGATTACGCCTAAAGCACCGATGAGCATGCCTGCCGCAAGCAAGCCGCTGTAAAAGACCGGCTCTTGTTTCAGAACCGAGCCTCGCAAAATCTGCGCTTCCTCGCTGGAAAGCCCGGTCAGCGGCGCAAAGGTGATGACGAGCTGGGCGGCAACGCCGGCAATAATCACACCACCGACAGTGCCAATAACAGCGGCATAGGCCTTGCGCGAAAAACCTGCTACGAAGAACATGCTGCAAGCGGCCGCAGCCAGTGAGATGAAAACAGCTACCAGCAGCGGATTTATACCGCTCAGACTCATTGGCAAAAGAACGAATGCGATTAATGCAACTGTTGCGATCAGACCGGCCAAAGATTTAAAACCTTGCTTGCCGCCGAAGAAAAGAAACGCAGAAAGAAATACGACACCCAAGCCGATGATGACGGGAGCGCGGTAATAGTCGGCGATATTCACTTCTCTCTGTCCGCCACCCTGCACCACGGACAGTATTACTTCTTGCCCCGGTTGAACGGATACATTGAATGAAGGGTTATCCGTAATTTCATTCATCACAGTAAAAGTTTGACCAGCCAGGGGTCCTTCCTTTACTTCCACCTCGACAGCCTGACGATTGCTTACCATGCCGGTTTTATCGAGCAAGAGCTGATCGAGTCTTGCTGGCGACACCGCCTTTATTTTTCCGACGACGAATGATTCTTCCACAGGACCGGCGCCGCGCTCGACAATGCGCGCCGAATCAGGCGCCGCTGCGCTCGGGAGCGCGATGCTGAGAAAAACAGAGACGAGAGCACAACAGAGAAAAATCTGTGCTCTTGCTGGCAAACACACGACGACGCCTTACTCCTTGTTGAATTCGATGCCCAGTTGCCCGGCGCCGAGATGATTATTGATCGGCGCCCGGCCTAAGTGCGTGTAAGCCTGAGGTGTTGCTAAGCGACCTCTCGGCGTTCTTTGAATAAATCCGGCTTGAATGAGAAATGGCTCGTAGACATCCTCTAAGGTGTCGGAATCTTCGCCCAGGGTGGCTGCGATTGTTTCAATACCGACCGGTCCGCCCTGATAATGATCGATCAAGATCTCGAGCATGCGCCTGTCTGTTGCGTCCAATCCGAATGCGTCAACCGCATATGAATCAAGAGCAGCCACGGCGATCGACTCGCAAATGGTTTCCGCGCCCTGGAAGTGACCATAATCGCGCACAAGACGCACCAGCCGATTGGCGATCCGCGGCGTACCTCGCGCGCGACCGGCGATCGCAACCACGGCTTCATCGGTCATGGCGACATTGAGCAGCCGAGCCGTTCTTGCAACGATTTTGGAAAGTTCTTCTCTTGAATAAAACTCCAGACGCAGAACAAATCCGAATCGATCGCGCAACGCATTCGAGATCATTCCCGCTTTTGTAGTAGCGCCGATTAATGTGAACTTCGGCAACGGCAGCCGCATTGTGCGAGTTGCATGTCCTTTGCCGGAGGTCAGATCAATCACGAAATCTTCGATTGCCGGATATAGAAGTTCTTCGGCGACTCGACTCAGTCTGTGAATTTCATCGATGAAAAGAACATCTCCGGGTTCCAATTGATGCACCAAACCGATGATGTCTCGAGGACGTTCCAAACTCGGCCCTGAGGTCATGTGAATGCGCGCCCCCATTTCATTGGAGATCACACGCGCCAGAGTTGTTTTCCCCAGTCCCGGCGGCCCGTAAAAGAGAACATGATCGAGCGCTTCGCCTCTGGATTTCGCAGCGCCGATAGACATGGTGAGCATAGTTTTCAAACGCGATTGCCCGATGTATTCTTCAAGAGTTTGCGGTCGCAACGTGGCGTCCGACTTCATATCAGCCGCAGTTTCCTTGGCGGACAAAAGCTGAGTGCGGTGGGTCTTTTGCTTCAGGACTTCGCTTCTGGATTCATCGCTTTTGGCGACTTCATCGAGCCGGGCATCGACACTTTTCTTGTCTTTCTTCCCGCCGTTCGTTGGAACAATTGTCATCTGTGGCTAAATTCCTGGACCGTTTCTATCTAGGTCTTAGATTCTACATAAGAGAAATCTAGGATTGCAGTAAGTTGATTTTACGCTGATGCGAAATATGAGTTTTTCTCAATCTCGAGGAAGCGCGCCGGTCTGGCTCATCTAATTATTGCAAGCAAATGGCGCATTCTGGCTGTTACGGTCATGATGAAAAGATCTCAAGGTGAGCCGAGAGCCCGCCAAACTACAGGATAATGTGGTTGTCACAGTGAAAAGGCGTCAGACCAGATGACTACAGGCAGCGATATCAATTTCAGTGCGCAGGCGCAGACTCTCACCTTCGCCCCGGAAGGCGCCCGCAAGTCGATTGCCGCGCACCCGGATCGCCCCGGCATATCGCTCGTGATACCAGTGTATAACGAAGAGGAGAATGTCGAACTTCTCTATCAAAAGATCCTGGATGCCGCCGAAAAGCTCAACCGAACCTGGGAAGTGGTGCTGGTTGATGACGGCTCGAAAGACAAGAGTTTTGAAAAACTGGAAAAAATCGCTCTTAAAGATCCACGCATTAAGCTGGTCCGCTTCGTTCGAAACTTCGGACAGACCGCAGCCCTGGCCGCCGGGATAGATCATGCCAACGGCAGCATCATAATTCCGATGGACGCGGATTTGCAGAACGATCCAGCCGACATCCAGATGCTCATAGAGAAGCTGGAGGAGGGATACGATTGCGTCAGCGGCTGGCGCAAAAACCGCAAAGACGGGCTGGTATTGCGATTGATCCCATCGTGGACGGCAAATAAGATAATTTCGGTGATTAGCGGCGTGCCGCTTCATGATTACGGCTGTTCGCTCAAGGCTTATCGCCGCGAAGTGCTGGAAGGCGTTCGCCTGTACGGCGAAATGCACAGATTCGTCCCCATTTACGCTTCCTGGATGGGCGCCAAAGTCACGGAATTGCCGGTAAATCACTATGCACGGCAGTTCGGACAGTCGAAATACGGCATCAATCGAACAATCAAGGTCGTACTCGACTTAATCACCATCAAATTCATGTCGTCCTATTTGACCAAGCCCATCTACATTTTCGGCTCCGCCGGGCTGTGGTCGCTGGCTGCCTGCGCCGCCTCTTTCGCCTGGATGTGCGTTCTCAAGTACGGCTACGACACCTCGTTCATCGAAACACCTCTGCCGGTTCTGGTCTCGATGTTCTTTATGGTCGGAATTCAGCTCATTCTTATGGGTCTTTTGGCTGAAATTCTCGTGCGCACCTATCACGAGTCTCAGGATAAGCGCATCTACACGGTCAAAAAGAAAGTAAATCTGGACTGACGGCTCATCAACCAAACAAATACATACATAGATCGCATCTTAGGGCATAATTCAGATGGTGCGACACACTGTTGCTAGAGCCAGTCAGGACTATGGTGTCTCATAATGCAAAACCGGTTGCGAACACGCCAAGTGCGACCTTAAGTCAGCCGGTCTATCATCCAGAAATACATCACGACATCTTTCCTACCGGGCGATCTTTTTTCAACTGGCTGACGATGGGCATCGCCGGCTTCACGCTGCTTCTTTTGGCCCTTATCACGACATACTTGGTCCGGCCGGACCTTAGAGTCGGAGATACTCTTGCCGCGCCTATAAAAGCGCAAGAAGATACGCGAGTCATCGATTCGGAAGCGACAGACAGAGCCAGAGAGCGGGCCAAACGTGGAGTGGTTCCGGTTTTTGCCTCAGACCGCAGCGCCGACAACGTGAGCCGCCACAGGCTGGAACAAAGCATCTCGAATTTGAAGGCTTTCCAGGCGAAAACAGACTGGGCTGTTTTCGATCAGCCGACAAAAGACGCGATTGTTTCGCACTTCTCGCTGCTTGTAGGAAGCGAAGAAGAGTTCGGCAAAGCTATGGAGAAACTTTCAGAAAGACCGGCAGAAGCTCATCTGGTCGAGATTTTGAAAACGCAACGCAAGGCGATTCAAGAGATCAGATCCGAAAGACCCGAGATTCTTGACGCCACAATTTATCTTGCCACTGTCGTGCCGCCTTCCGAGGTAAACTCATTCAAAGCCAGCATTGATAAGAGTTTCAACCGCCTGCTCGCTATCCACAAACGCTATCCTCATGAGACCAGA
>JADYYD010000512.1 GCA_020853845.1 Candidatus Melainabacteria bacterium | reverse complement strand
GCACTTACGGCAACTAATGCGGTAAGTAAGGTTGCAAACCCCTTCTTCATAGTAGTAATCACTCCTTCGCAATGACCTGAATCTAACGAAAGCCATCATAGCCTAGATATTCCAGTCAGTAGTAGTAGCAAAACGTGCATTTTGAAACACAGGTACAAAGTGTCTGCGAAAAACCAGGGCCGGTGCAGAAAATCGACAGCTTAAAAAACGCTAATATTTTAAGATAAGGGCACCAAAAATATATCGGTTAGAAATCCCGAGATGCAGGGCACGCCTTAGTTCCTGGCAACCAATTATCAAGAACTCGAGCATTCCCGCCGTATCGAAGTTTTTATCGGACTCTGCGTTTTGCGCGGGCGCTACTGTATATGGTGCGCCCCGCCGGTGGTATCAAATACGAAGGCATGAGGGCGATCAATCGCAATTTCGGCATCGTTATAATGGATGGCTGTAGCACCTTATAAAATCGCTCAGAAGCTCGCCATTATGGAATTACGCATAGCCCACCTTTACGCCCGTTTCCTCAACATTTATGGGGATCGCGGCAATATCATCGCGCTCACCCAACGAGCCAAGTGGCGCAATATCGACGTGAAGATCAGTGCAATCGGGCTGGAGCAAGAAGCCGATCCGGAATATTTCGACCTTTACTTTATAGGCGGCGGACAAGACAAACAGCAGCAAATCATTGCTCAGGATCTAGTCAAGCGCGCGAAGCAATTGAAACAAGCTGCAGACAACGGCGCTGCCTTCCTGACGATATGCGGTGGTTATCAGCTTCTTGGCCATTACTACAAGCCGCACGACGGCGACGAGTTGAAAGGCATCTCCCTTATCGACGCCCACACTGTCGCGGGCGATCGCCGCATGATCGGCAATGTTCTCATCAAGCGACTGGATGAATCCACACTGGTCGGATTTGAAAACCACAGCGGCAAAACATATCTTGGCAAAGACGTGCAGCCATTAGGCAAAGTCGTAGTCGGCAATGGCAACAACGGCGAGGACGGTGGCGAAGGCGCCCAGAGCGGCAAAATCTACGGAACCTATTTGCATGGATCGCTGCTGCCGAAAAATCCGCAATTCTGCGACATGCTCATTTTGCAGGCTTTGACCCGCCGCTACGGAGATATTCACCTCGCTCCCCTGGATGACACTCTGGAGAACCAAGCCCACAAGCGGGCTCTTTCGCTCCCAGCCTGATCCGCATATGCGCAAACCGAGGCCTGGCAAAGGAAAAGTACTTGCCAGTCGGACATTAAATCTGTTACATTAAATTGTAAAGTAGCAACTTTTATTAGATCAATTACTGATCTATAGTGCACCTACAAAACACTTACTAGGCGGACTTTTTATGAATAGGCATTCCAGGCAGCCGAGAGGCGCCGCAAAAGACGCACAGGCTCAAGTCAAGGTATCGGCCATTTCCCGGTCGACAGCCCGCTTGGCCGGTACATACCTCCTGCTCAGCGCACTGGCGTTGAGCCTCCTATCCGCTTTGAGCCAACTCTCCCACCTCTAGAGTCAGGCACAGAGCCGAAAAACATAGAAGCCGAACTACCTATCTTCCACCCCAGGTACCCGCTCCTAATGGACCTTACTAAGAATATGAAAAAAACCCTCCTGACTGCCGCCGCAGCATTGTTCTGCGCGGCTATCGTTTCTCCAGCCTTCGCTCAGAACAGCAGCTATAACTTCCACTACTCCAACGGTTCCGCTCGTGTCTGCAATCAGAACCAGATTGGTTTGAATGACCCGTCCGGCACCTACATCGGCTCGGGGACTTTGAGCAAAACCGCTCAAGGCTTGCAAGTGGGTGGCGCTCAGGCCAACCCTCTTCTCCCGAAAGTACCGTGGGGAGCCAATATTCAGACGCCAGGCGACAATTTCTACACGCCTCAGCGCATTGAAAAGAAAGGCGGCGCGCAGGTTCCAGTCTCAAAATGGGGCGCCAACGTCTCACAACCGGGCGACCAGATTCGCTCCGACCTCGGTCACCAGGCTGCTCAATATTACGTGCCTGGAACGGTCTTGCAGCGCGGCGGCTATCGCAGCGGCAGCAACGGACCTAAACTGACCCCATACATTCCCGGTCGCAACGGTATGGCATCCTACGGCGACGACACCGCCAACGGCGCCGGCTCTGCCACATCAGGCGGCAAGTTTTAGCCGCAGGCAACCGTATCCATAAATAGAGTACAGAGGCAGGCCAAAACGGTCTGACATCTTTTGCTACACTTATTGCCCGGCGTGCACGCGAGCAGGCGGTCTCTTTGACTGTCGCCATTCGCTATTGCACGCTGCTGTCAGTTCGCTGAGCGGTCAAACAACAACCAAATAAATAGGATCTGTGAGCTCATGAAAAAAATCGTGGTTCTGGGCGGCGCCGGAGCAATGGGACAAGTAATCGTGCGCGACCTTGCTGAATTCAGTAATTATGACGCGATTGTCATTGCCGATTTCAACAAAGAGAAAGCAGAAGAGCTCAAAAACAGCCTGAAGAGCAAGAAGCTGGAAGCAGCCTTCACCGATTTGAAGAACCCGCAATCGCTCGCTGAAATTCTCAAAGACGCCTATCTTGTCATCAACTCGACACCCTATTATTTCAATGTGGATGTGATGAAAGCAGCCCTGGCCGCCAGTTGCCATTACATTGACCTGGGCGGATTGTTTCACGTCACCAAACAGCAATTAGAGCTCAATGATGAGTTCAGAACAAAAGGTCTGGCCGCCATTCTGGGTATGGGAGCCGCACCCGGCATGACGAACATCATGGCGGCAGCAGGCGCCGGTGAACTCGACGAAGTCAAATCGATCGATATTACCGTGGGCTGCATCGACTTCGTTACCACCGATCATCCGCTCCAGCCGCCGTACGCCATCGACACGATTCTCGATGAATACACCAAAGAGCCGATGGTTTTTGAAGACGGTGAATATCGTGCCAAACCACCGATGTCGGGAGAAAAGCTCGTTCAATTGCCGGAGCCGGTGGGCGCCTGCAAAGCGATTCTTACTCTGCACTCCGAAGTTTTGACTCTTCCAAAAACATTCGAGCACAAAGGCTGCACGGACGTAACGTTCAGACTCGGCTTGCCGACCGAGTTTCACGATCGCTTGAAGTTGCTGGTCGATCTCGGGCTGGGCGGCAATGAAAAGATCGAAACCACAGAAGGCAAATTCACGCCCCGCAAAGTCCTTGCTCACTTGATCGAACGTTTTCCGTCATCAAACCAAACACCTGATGATGCCGAAGTTGTGCGCGTAGAAGTGAAAGGCAAACGCAACGGACAGCCAGTCAACGTAACTTTGGAAACCACTGTTCTTGCACACAAGAAGTGGGGGCTTTCATGCGGCGCGCTCGATACCGGAGTGCCGCCGGCAATCGTTGCCGACATGCTTTTGGCAGGAACAATTATGGAGCGCGGGACGATACCACCCGAGGTGTGCGTTCCTCACAAAGAGTTTTTCCATGAATTGGCAAAGCGCACAATGGTTATGCGCAAAACTGTTGAAGAAGTTCTCGTCGAAGCGAAAACTGCAGAAGAGAAACTGATCGCCAGATAAGTCATTCGCTAATGCAGCTTCGACTTCACGAACGGCTTAAACGCCGGCAGTTTGCTTCAGCGCTGCAAGTGTTTCGTCCAACGTTTGTGCATCGGAAATATTGAAGACGTTAGCGGCGCGGTCGATTTTCTTGACCATCCCCGAGAGCGCTTTACCTGGTCCGATCTCGACAAATGTATCCACGCCTTGCGAGATCATGTACTCGATAGTTTCGCACCAGCGAACAGAACTGGGCATCTGGCGCGAGAGTTTTTCTTTCAAGGCATCGCCTTTTGTTTCCGGCTTGGCATCGACGTTTTGAACGACCGGGAAAACTGCATCTTTTACATCGATAGTTTTCACAAGAGCCTCGAATTCGTCCGCTGCGGATTTCATCAAAGGAGAGTGGAAAGCACCACCAACCGGCAATGGAATCACTTTGGCTCCGCCTGCCTTTGCGCGCGCTCCGGCTTCAGCTACCGCTTCCGGGTCGCCGGAAACAACCAGTTGCTCTTTCGTGTTGAAATTGGCAACGATTACAACTTTTGGAGCGCCCAAGGTGTCCGAAACTTCTTTGCAAATTGCTTCCAATTTGTCGGCAGCCATGCCGATTACCGCAGACATTGCGCCCTTGGGACAGGCTTCCATCAATTGAGAACGTTTGTCGACCAACTTCACAGCCGCCTGCATGTCGAATGCACCCGCTGCATAAAGCGCGCTGAATTCGCCCAGGCTGTGACCGGCAACATAAGCCGGTTTCGGCCCGCCCTGCAATTCATAGCAACGCCATGCCACCATCGATACGGCAAGAATAGTCGGCTGAGTATTGACCGTGCGCTTCAGCTCGGTATCAGGTCCTTCGAAGCACAACCGGCTCAGCGAACGCCCGGCGATTTCGTCAATTTCGGCGAAGAGTTTTTTCGCTTCGGGAAACTTTTCAGCGAGATCTTTTCCCATGCCCACGGTTTGCGAGCCCTGTCCGGGGAAGATGCATGCCAGCTTGCTCATTGACTTTCTCCTTCTTCTCGACTTCTACTCGACTGAATTCAGTTTCCAGTTTCCTAACTATCAAATCTTCGCTTCTTTCTTGGTCGTTTTTTCATCGGCATTGGTCTGTCTTTGATCCACAGCGGTCCATTTGACTATTGCCGCGCCCCAGGTCAGACCGCCGCCAAAGCCTACAAGAGCGCAAGTGGAGCCTTCCTTTATCTGTCCGCGGCGAATAGCCTGCCACATTGCCAGTGGAATCGATGCGGCAGAAGTATTACCCATCTCGCCGACATTGCTGACTATTTTTTCCGCAGCCATTCCCAGGCGCTCGGCAGCCGATTTGATAATGCGCATGTTGGCTTGGTGTGGAATCAAGAAATCGACATCTTCAACGCTGATGCCTGCTTCTGCGCACGCGGCACGCACAGCCTCGGGCACTGCATTTACCGCGAACTCATATATAGCCCGCCCATTCATTTCTAAAAATCCGTGCGTCGCTTGAGGTGGAGTGACACCGGCATGCGGATAGGCTGAGCCGGTGTTGGGAATGTGCAGCAAGTGACCGCCGGTGCCGTCGGCGCGTAAATAAGTCCCGAGCATTTCATTCTTTTCGGTCGCTTGCAAAATAAATGCACCGGCGCCGTCGCCAAAAAGAATGCAGGTATTTCTGTCGGACCAATTGAGAAAACGCGAGTGAATGTCGACGCCAATTACAAGCGCGCATTTAAAGGTACCGGAGCCGATAAATTGCTGGGCTACTGCAAGAGCATAAACAATGCCCGTGCAAGCGGCTTCCATGTCGAAGGCGGCGGCTCGCTTGGCGCCGATTGCGCCTTGCACCATGCAGGCAGTGGAAGGATAAAGATTGTCCGGAGTGGATGTGGCGACAACAATGAGTTCGATATCTTCCGGATTGATCCCGGAAAAACCAATCGCATCTTGTGCCGCAGCAATCGCCAACTGGCTTGTCGTCTCTTCATCGGAAGCGATGCGTCTTTCCGAAATACCTGTTCGGGTTTTGATCCACTCGTCGGATGTGTCGACTAGTTTCTCGAGATCAAAATTCGTCACTACAACTTGAGGTAATCCGGCGCCTACTCCAATCACCCGAGCGCCATGAGCAAACTTCAAGACTTGCTCCCGGCAGCAGTCATACTGAAACTGTTCTCAATCTTTTTGACGATATCGGCTGCCACCATGTCTTTGGCTACGCGGATGGCGTTCTTGATCGCAGTGTGCTTGGAGCCACCATGGGCGATGACACATACACCTTTGACGCCGACCAGAAGGGCGCCGCCGAATACATTGTGGTCGACGCGGTTTTTCAAACCATCCAATGCAGGCTGAATAACCACCGCTCCCAACTTAGTGCGAGTGGATTTGAGCAATTCCTGCTTCAGCATGATCTTGCACATGTTGGCAATGCCTTCGGCAGTCTTCAGCGCTATATTGCCGGTGAAGCCGTCGGTTACCGTAACGTCCACTTTGCCGAGCGGAAAATCGCGCCCTTCGACAAAGCCGATGAAATTGATATTGGACTGCTGCTTCAAAAGTTTGAGAGCGTCTTGAACAAGCTCGTTGCCTTTGGTTTCTTCCGTACCGATATTGAGAAGACCGACGGTCGGATTTTTCTTTCCGAACAAACCGGCCGATACGATCGAACCCATGACGCCGAATTGCATGAGCTGGTACGGGGTGCAGTCCACATTGGCACCGGCATCGACAAGCAAGCATTTGCCGGTTGTCGCGGGCATGGTGCAACAAATGGCGGAACGGTCGACATTGTCGATGCGACCCAGACCCAATTGAGCAGCAACGGCAGCGGCTCCTGTCGAACCGGCAGCGACAAGACCGTCGGCTTTGCCGTCCGAAACGAGCTTGGTAGCTACAACAATTGATGAATCTTTCTTTTTGACAATTGCTCTGCCCGGCTTTTCGTCCATTGCCACGACTTCGGAAGCCGCAACAATAGATATGTCGAGCCCGGAATGGTCGTGGCGGGTGAGCTCTTTCTCAATCGCGTCAGGCGGGCCGACCAGTTGTACGGCAACTCCGTATTCGCGCGCGGCAATTACAGAACCATGGACAACCTCGCGAGGAGCATGATCCCCACCCATGGCGTCCACTGCAATGCGAATCATTTGCGACTCCCAGTAAACCCTGCCAACTCTCGTCTCAAACTTACTCGGTGACTACGTTGTCACGACGGCGCGCCGGGCGACCGCCATAATATCCACAGACGATGCAGATTTGGTGCGAACGCGCAGGCGCGCCGCAATTGCTGCATTTGGCGATATTGATTTCTTCTGCCTTCCAGTGAGCTCTTCTTTGATGCTGCTTCTGGTGCGACGTTTTCTTCTTTGGCTGTGCCATAGCCCTATGTGACCTCCATGCCTAGGCGGATTGAATATTATCTACGACTCTTCGCCGGAATTACCCTTTGGAAATAGAGTCTTTAAGTTCTTCCATCGTGGATCAATTGAATTTTTGTCTAATCTTTCCAAGTCGGCGCTGGAAGAAGGCGCCAAAGCCTCTTTAGAAACCTCGGAACCCCCGCCGGCGCGGGCTTCTTTCTGAGATTCCTTGTGAGGAAGCCCCGGACAATCATCGCCACAAGAGCAATAAGTCGGGGTGGCCAATGTAACAGCTTGATATACAACGTCGCTGATGTCAAGGACGCCATCCTCGGGCAAGTACTCGAAAAAGTCGTCGTTTTTCAGCTCCCGCTCTTTAGTTTCGGCTCCTGCGTAGTCGGCATACTCGACCATGTTTACAAAGCGCTCATCTATGTCGACAGTGAGCGCTTGGAAATAGGGGCGCAAACAACGGTGGCAGGAGAG
>JADYYD010000511.1 GCA_020853845.1 Candidatus Melainabacteria bacterium | reverse complement strand
TCGGCGCGTTGCTGTCTTGAGAATGTTCGGCTTGCGATCCGGTGTTTCCACCCAATCCAGCGTCGCCCATTGCGCCTTGTGTTCCACCGGAACTGAACTCATCACCTTGAGCTTGCGCAAATGCTGGTACTTGCATTGCGAGGGCTACTACGACGAGAGCAGACATAGTAAGTTTGCGGATCATAAGAACCTCCTGCCAGTTATATTCAAAAATTAGTAAGTGAATTTAAAAACTGGTCGCAAAAAGCGCGACCACTTGGAATCAGTGCGGGTAGATTACTAGATAACCCAAGCCAAGTCAACCGGCAAAATGTAGCCTGGAATACATTCGCTACGAGCGTTGAAGCCGGAAACCACTATCGCCACTCCATTTCGGGCACCTTTCACGAATTTTTCGCCGCCTCTCCTTATATATGGGAAGCGTCCAGCATTTTTGCTCGAGGAAAACAGCGAAAAGCCCAGTATTTCAGGTGTTTGCAAGGATGCGACGCATCCGCCCCGGACTGAAGAGCAGCAATTCCAAAATCGCTGCGGCATACCCGCCGACTGCCGTTTCGCCAAGCCGTTTTTCGAGCGTGCGCACCGCTACAACCACATCGACGTAGCTCACAGTGCCGGCGCCGCGCGAGAGGGCCACTATTTTAGAGTTCTCTTTTAAAAGTACATATGTAAGAAGTAGATGATGGAAGCCGGTGATCAAACTGAGCTGACCAAAACCAGCGCCGAAGTAGAGTTTGGCAAAAATGCGAGAGCGGAAGTAACGATAAATCAAATCCTCGACGTCTTTGTCGTGTGGAAATTCCATCTTCGCCAGCTCTTCAAAGCTGTAGGATTTCGTCGGCGCTTTCAGTTTCAAACCAGGAAAAACTCCCTCGAACAGCGCTTGATATGCAAATCTTCCTGCGTTGAAATCGCCTTCACCGCGGCCGAGTTTCTTCACCGGAAAATAGATCTTATATAGAGCGACAAGTAGATTTCGATCTAAGGCCTTCATGGGGCCTGCGTTGGCAAGCGGCGTCACAGTGGTGCCTTTGAAGCGCGAAACCAACATGTCGGAGATTGCCAGAAAACGATCGTCGAGCGGTTTATCGCGCTCGCTCCAAATTTTCAGCATTTCCTCTTCGATTTCGAGATATTCGTCCCAGGCAAGAGGCTTATCGACAGCCAGTTTTAGATTGGACCAATTGGGATGGTGGTCGGGAAAAAGCGTTTTGAATTCTTTGAGTTTGCTCTCGAGATAATCGCGCTGTTCCGTCAGAGGTTTGCCGGAATTTTGCACAACACCCATGCTGACGAAACTGACGGTAGCGTAAATGCCGCTTGGTGTCTCGTTGAAGCAATAGGGAAACAACTGGCAGATAGACGGCTTGAATGTCGAGCCGTGCTTCGAGTGAATGAAACAAAGGTTGTCTTTCAGAAACGGACAATGCCCGTCGCCACCTTCTTTGATCGCATAGCCGTACGGTGAGCCTGCTGACTCGTATGGCTTCAGATCACGAAACAGATCCTGCATTTTATAGCGGTCGTCATATTCGCCCCAATTGACGGCAGAGATGCGCTCGTAGTCATCTTGTGTCATCGGCACGGACCAACCGCCGCAGCACTTCCCGCAGCCGGTGCACTCGTAGTTGATCTCATCCGGCAAATGAAGCACGAGATTCGTGTCAGTTGTAGGCATTTAAGTTACTCCTAGGCGCGAACGAGTTTGCCGAGGCAAACGGGACGAGACGCGCCGGTGCAGACCGGGACGTTGTTGTTGATACCGAAATAGTTGGTGTAGGCGAGCAGCGCGAAAAGCAATGCTTCTTTGTACTTGGTCGAAATTCCGAAATCCTCATGGCGAGCGATTGCAACTTCATGGGGCCAGTAGCTCTTCAGCAAACGCACCAGCTCGTCGTTGAAAGTGCCGCCGCCGCCCAGTACCAGGCGCTCTAGTTTGGTTTTGGGTTTGACGAAATCGTTGTATCCGCCGGCGATAGTCGCAGCGGTAAATGCCGTCAATGTTTTCACTATATCCGCTTTGGAGACTTTCTCGCGTTCGACATACGGCAATACAACTTTGTCGAAATAGCCGAAGCCAAAAAGCTCTCTACCTGTGGTCTTTGGTGGGCGACGTTGGAAGTACGCGTGCGACATCAATTCTTTGAGCCATGGTTCGATCACCTGTCCACCGGCAGCAATCTTGCCTTCTTCATCATACTCGCAATCGAAATACAACTGGCAGGCGCGGTCCATAAGCATGTTGCCGGGACCTGTATCAAAGGCGGCAACTGCCTTTCCATGATCATTGATGGCTGTGAGATTGGCGATTCCGCCTATGTTCAAAACGCCTGTCGCTTTATGGTCTTGTCCGAAAAGCACGGCGTCAGCGAAAGAAACGAGTGGTGCGCCCTGACCGCCGACAGCAAGGTCGGCCGTTCTAAAATCCGCAACGACGGGAATTCCTGTGCGCAGAGCTATCACCGATGGCTCGCCCAATTGAAGAGTTCCGGATGCGCTCGAGCCCCACAATGATTTAGCGTCAGGGCAGTGCCAGATTGTCTGCCCATGCGAGCCGATTAAGTCCACGTCCGATTTGGACAGCCCACTAACTTTTAACAGGCGCTGCACCGCTTCTGCAAATATTTCGCCAAGTGAGGCGTTGAGCAAACAAACTTCTTCGAGAGTTGCCGTACCCGAGCCGACAAGCCGCATGAGGCGTTCGCGAAAACGATTTTGAAACGGATAAAGCGTGCTGCCCAACATCGTAAACTTCAGCGCCGGTGTGGAATCCGCGGTGCCGTTTACACGACCGTTGCCAATCGGCTCTATACGAAAAACCGCAGCATCAATGCCGTCCATTGAGGTGCCTGAATTGAGACCGATGACGGTTAATGGTTTCATCTGTGAAGGTTCGCTCTCAAAGTAGGAAGTAATGATTACCGGGCTGCTAAGCTATGCTCAGCATCAAGAAAAGAATACACCAGCAAGAGGTGCGAAATTATATATAGTGGAGACGCATTCGATTCTTTGAAAGTGACCTCTACAAGGAAATCCCAGACCGGCCGGCGCAAAGCGTCGCCCCACAATTCCAAAGGCGGTTCATAAATGACCAGCAGCAAGTCGCTTGAATACCAGGAAAGGCTCGCACAAGGCGGAATGATGATCGGATTGGGGAAACGCACGAGGCGGGCGTATGGTTTTGATGAAATCGCGCTGGTGCCCGGCTCGCTGACTTGCGACCCGGAAGTATGCGATATATCAGTCAAACTCGGATATCACAAGCTGGAAATTCCGATCATCGCAAGCGCGATGGATAGTTGCGTAGATGTGAAGATGGCGATTGCCCTAGGCAAGCTGGGTTCATTGGGTGTTCTCAATTTGCAAGGTTTGCAGACTCGCTATGAAAATACCGAAGAAGCGTACGACGAGATTGCCAAAAGCGATAAAGACCACTTCGTTGAGCTGATGCAAAAGCTCTACACTGCGCCGGTCAAGGAAAATCTGGTCGCGCAGCGTATTGAAGAAATCAAGAAAGCTGGAGTACTGGTCTCTGCTTCCGTCACACCCAACTGGGCGGAAAAATATGGTCCTATCGCAGTAGAAGCCGGTCTTGGTGTGCTGGTCGTGCAATCGACAGTGACCGGGCTCGAGCACAAGTCGGCAATGGGTCAGCCAAGTCTCAACCTGAGCAAATTCACGAAAAAAATCGGCTGCCCGGTCATTGTGGGCAACTGCGTCACATACCAAACTTGCCTCGAACTCATGGAGACAGGTGTAGCCGGGGTGCTGGTCGGAGTCGGTCCAGGCGCCGCTTGCACGTCGCGGGGTGTTCTGGGTATTGGCGTTCCGATGGCGACAGCTATTGCCGACTGCGCCCACGCAAAAACCACTTACGCAGAGAAGCACGGCGTTGCGCCGATCATTATTGCCGACGGCGGCATGGGAGTCGGAGGCGATGTCTGCAAAGCAATCGCCTGCGGAGCAGATATCTGCATGATCGGGTCGCCTTTCTCGCGTGCCAAGGAAGCACCGGGTCGCGGGTTCCACTGGGGCATGGCTACACCCAGCCCGGTATTGCCGCGCGGAACAAGAATCAAGGTGGGCTCGTCAGCAACTCTAGCTGAAATTTTGACCGGACCGGCTCGCACCGACGATGGCTCTCAGAATTTCGTAGGGGCACTGAAAACCAGTATGGGCACTCTGGGTGCATCCACATTGGCAGAGATGCAGCAAGTTGAGGTAATTATTGCGCCTTCGATTCTCACGGAAGGAAAAGTGTTCCAAACGGCTCAGCAGTTGGGCATGGGCAGATAGGGCGCATATTTTGCTCGATGGAGTTTTAGAATGCGTTCAACCAAAAACAATTCAACAGTAAGCCTGATTACTGCCGCTTCTATGATACTGGGGCTGGCCGCGGTGGAAGAAACTGCGCGCACGCAAGCAGCTCATGCTGCCACCACCAGCAGTGCCAGGCTTCTTGCCCAAACGGTCGACGGCAAACAAGGCATTCCGCTCACTTCGACAACAGTGGCAAATATTGCCGAAAAAGTGGCGCCTGCGATTGTGAATATCGAAGTCAACCAGCCGTTTATGACCGGCAATATCAGCGGCTTTCCTTTCGGCAATATTCCCGACGGCTTCGACTTTTTCTTCAACGGTCAAAGAATGAACCCGCGCGGAGGCGGCGGCAGTCAGGCGCGACCGAACATGCCCGAGCGCCATAACACGGGCACAGGATTTATCGTGCGCGAAGACGGCTATATCGTCACCAACGCCCACGTAGTCAAAAATTCCAGCAAGATAAATGTCACCCTCAACGACAAACGCCAGTTCATCGCCACCACTGTCGGCATCGATACTTTTTCCGATCTGGCGGTTTTGAAAATTGCCGCGACCGGGCTTCCGACAGCGGAAATGGGCACGTCCACAACGTTGCGCCCGGGCGAGTTCGTCATCGCCATCGGATCGCCTATGGGCTACGACCATTCAGTAACGCTCGGGATTGTCTCGGCAGTGGGAAGAACAGTCACCGACGTCAACGGCAATATCAATTTCATTCAAACCGACGCAGCCATCAACCCCGGCAATTCGGGCGGACCGCTGCTCAATCTGGTCGGTCAGGTGGTTGGAGTGAACACGGCCATCGCCGCAAGAGCACAGAATATCGGCTTTTCGATTCCTATAGATATTGCCAAACCGACTGTCACAGATCTCATCGCCAATAAAAAAATCGAGCGCCCTTTCCTCGGTTTGAAAGTCGGGGAGCTTACAGAATCGGTATTGCAAGGGCTGGGGTTGCCCAAATCCACTCTCGGCGTTTTTATCTCGCAAGTGTTCAACAACGGATCGGCAGCCAAGTCAGGCATCGAGCGCATGGACATTGTGCAAAAAATAGACGGCAAAGATATAAGAACTGCGCAGCAACTTCAGGACGCAGTGCGAGCGCGCAAAGTCGGCGAAACCTTGAGCTTCATGATCTTGCGCAACAAAGCCGCAAAAGCGATAACGGTCACAATCGGCAGCTATCCTTCAGAGCCGGCGTCCCACCAGGAAAAATCAGCTCCAAAATCCGATAGCAGCGGCGGCGAGCACGGCGACGACGAATAATCGCGCCTTTCAATTGCCCACAAGTTGCCGGTCCGCATTCATACGGATGGCTACCTGGGTGGGTTTTCAGCGTTTTTGGAACTAATGAGACGACCAGACGTCACTTCATTGTCGCCTATTGGCAGTCGCCTACCGGCAATCAGGTTCGAAAAACGGGGCAATCGGGATGTTTTACAGCAAGTCACTCAACAGGGTAATTGGCTTCTTCGTTTGTATCGTCGTTTCCGCGCTCGCATGGATGCCCGCTTCTTACGCGGCGAACCGCGACCCTGATGTGCTTGTCCCGCCGACGGAAGTAAGCGAACAAACAAAAGAGAATTTCGAGGAAAAGTGTCCGAAGAAAAGCCCGCGGTTGGTCCTGGCTCTGGGCGGCGGAGCATACAAATGCGTGGCGCAAATTGGCGTGATTCGGTGCCTGGAAGAAAATGGCATCAAAATAGATGGCGTGGTTGGCACCAGCCTTGGTGCCACTATCGGCGCGCTGTACTGCGCGGGCAAGACGACCCAGGAGATTGAAGAGCTTTTTGTTGACGAAACAATTCAAGACGCCATGATGAAAGGCGTGATTGCACGCCAGATTTTGAAACCGTTGGCGCCGGTGAAACATTTTGTCTTTGGAAAACCGCTGGCTGGTCTTTCCAGCGGCAAAGGCTATTTGAAACTTCTGGAAGAAAAACTTCCGTCCGACTTCAAGCAGCTTCATAAGCCGTTTGCAGCCGTTGTGACGAATTTGACCGATGGTCAAACCACAGTTTTGTCCGAAGGAGATCTTCCGCGCTCTGTTCTGGCCAGTGCCTCTGTTCCGACAATTTTCCGCCCCGTACTTATCAATGGAAAGCTGTATGTGGACGGCGGATTGAGAGCCAACCTGCCGAATAACATCGCCGAAAAGTTGGGCGCCGACCTCACTGTTTCCGTCCT
>JADYYD010000510.1 GCA_020853845.1 Candidatus Melainabacteria bacterium | reverse complement strand
ACTCTCATCTTTTGCTTTGAATCATCAGGCAAAACCGAGATTTAATGCGGTTTCGTATTCCTCCCATACCGTTTCATCTAAACCATGGGAATTACCCCACCCATGTGGGAGAAACCCTGATTTACCCGTGGGGAAGAAAGACTTAATCTATATGAAATTGGACCGCACACACCCCATTAAACGGCTATGCAAGAACTCTACCGAACAATTGAAGATTTCGTTCTCCAGTCAGTGTCAGTTAGCTGCCCTGAATGCGAAGTAGTGTTCGCCACAGAAACTCTGGCTTTCACGCCGAACATGACCAAAGACACGCCTGTAGAGACTGATTTGCATCGTGTTCTTCCGCATCCGGCTTTGCGCGCCGCACTGGTGGCAATGTGCCCGGCATGTTTGTACACCACCTGGTACAGCGGTTTTGCAGAAGATCCGCTCGTACCGTATCTGGCAGTGGCACCGGCAGAAGTGGCTTTCTCCAAGAAGTTTGCCCATGCTGTTCTGACCGGTCGCAAAATCGGCGCTCACCATCTCGACCGCGCCCTGTTTGCATTGAACGGCTCCTGGTGCGCTCGCGAAGCCGGCGAATCACCGGACAAGTGGCTCGAGCTGGCCGGGCAAGAACTGGAAGCTGCACTCAATGACGAAAGCTGGGCAGGCAACCGCAGCCGATACCGCTACATTATGGGTGAGATATGCCGCCTGGTCGGTGACTTCCACGGAGCAGTGAGGCATTACAACCAGGTCGATCGCAAATCTCAACTGCCGAAATCACTGGTCGATCACCAGAGACAGGAAGCGATAAACGGAAACTCCAGACCAGTTCAATTACCGCCATCATACGTAGAGGCAATATTCTTTCCCAAACCAATCAACCTGGATGAACTGCTCGGACCGATGCCTGCAAGCGAATTAGAAAAGTCATCATAGATAACTCGAAAAGACGAAAAGAAAATGGAAGACATCACACCACTTAATTTAGAAGACGCCCCTAAGCTGTTCGGCCTGCGCTATGACCAGCTTATAGCTCTTCTTGCCGGATTGATTGTTTCAACGCAATTGTACTCCTGGCTCAATCCCATCATGCTGGGAACGCAAGACATAAGATTGCACATCTCGCTCATAGTCGGCGCTTTCGGACCGATTTACTGCTTGTTCACACTCAACCACTCGAGCGGTTATTGGGAAACCGTTCTCAACTTCTACGTACAATCGCAAGTGTATATTCCCGGTCCGGACCCCAATCCGGTTCGCTTTTTGGTAGACGAAGACCTTAACGATTTTAGTGAGTAATCACCATGGTATCGACAATCACCCGCTCATACAGTAAAGAAAACGGACTTTTGAATCTCTTCAAAAGAAACTCCAAGACAGAGCAAGGCTTGAGTAAAGAAGCTCAAGCGAAATTGCCTGCACTGGCAGTGCCGAGAGCCCATCCATCGGCTGCCGGTCTTTTGCCTATCTGGGATCTTTTCCACGATGACGACACCGGAGTTGGTGTCATCGTTTTGAAAGACGGCAGCTACCGCTGCTGCTTCGAAGTAGACGGCGTGCATGTCAGCGGCTTCGATGAAATCCGCCTTGTCTCTTTGATGAATCACTTCACCGGTTTTCTCAACGGCATCGACACTTCAGTTCAACTGACGGTCGAATGCCAGAACATCAGCAAGCGTGATTATTTCGCCAAACATCCAGTCGAGGTAGTAGACGATGATTTTCTCAAGTATGTCGCACGAGTTGTCGAAAACGATGAAGCATTTCTTCTCTCCAAAAACTTTGTGCCTGAGCTGCGCTTCTACGTCACTTTCTGCTACAGACCACCTCGCGAAAAGCCGGTCAAAGAAAACATGGTCGACTCGACCGTCCGCCGCGTGCTCGATGTCTTCACCAATCAAGCCGCTCGCCAAACGGTAGGCGCGCATTTCAAAAACGTCACCACTCTTATTCAGCGCGCTTTCGGTTATGCCGGGCAGCTCGGCAACTGCGGCATGAGCGCACGCCCTATCGGTGCCGTCGAATATTTCCACATGCTCTACAAAGAGCTCAATCCCAAGTTCGGACAAGACCCGCAAGAATTCTTGCCCGTACCGCAGCGTCCCAAGACCAAGCCGCTGCCGCCCGGTCTGCGCCGCGTTTTCCCCGATATGGAACCGGCTTCCATAAGAGAACAATTAGTCGAATCGAGATACGATTTCAACAAACCGGATTATGTAGTCATCGATGACTACACCGAAGTAGATTCGGAAAATCACAACGAAGAGCCGGGGCGCTACATCCGCACTCTTTATATGAACCGCCTGCCTGAGCGCACCGGTCCACTCTGGCTGCAGCCGCTTCTGCGCTTGAACTGCAACTGGAGACTGAACATCTACGCTCACAAGCTGGACAAAGAAGTATTCAGAAAGCAACTGCAACGCAAACAAGCCCAGGCGCATGCCAACACATATCAAGGCATCATGGGACCGCGTTCCGCGCCCAACCAGGAAGAAGCTGAAAAGGCGCAAGAAGCAGCCAGCATCGGTTCTGAACTCTATACAACCAACGTTGAAGTGTTTAATTACGCCGTTTATTTCACAATGAAAGGCGACACTCTCGACGAGCTCAACCGCGCGACCGAACTGGTAAGAAGTGCCGGCGCACAGTGCCGCGGTGCTCGCTTCATCGTCGGCTATCACGAGCAAAAGAGTCTCTTCATCGGCAGCTTGCCTGGTCTGGGTATCGATGTAACCCGCCGCGGCAAAGTAGCAAGAACGCCTACGGTGCGCAATTCATTCCCGTTCGTTCATGCCAAACTGGGATCGGAAGACGGCGATTGGCTCGGCTTCTCCAAAGAAACCCTGGAGCCGGTTTTCTTGAATCCGTACAATGAAAAATTGCCCAACGCGCTCTGCATCGTCTTCGGTCAACCTGGTGAAGGTAAATCCATGGTTGCCCAACAGATCATCCAGATGAAGACGCTAGCCGGCGCCAAGTCGATAATTATCGACCGTTCCGGTTCGTACAAAATGCTCACCGAAGTCTACGATGACTCGGCATACATCAAGCTCGGTCCGGACGGACAAGTTTGCTTGAACCTCTACGATCTGCCTCTTGAAGGTACGGACGGCAAGGCGATTGATCCAGCCAATCCGCCGGAATCGCACATCATCAAGATTTTGAATTTCCACTCCGTGATGCTGGGCGAAAAAGGCGAGCAAGCGCTCACCAAAGATGAAAAGCCGGTTCTCATGCAAGGCATTCAATCTATTTATCGTGAATGCGCGCAAGAAGGTCGCATTCCGATTGAGTCGGACCTGGTTGCCTGGCTTCAAAGAGAGTCTACACAAACGCAAAACACCAAGCGTCGCGAAACCTGCGAAGACTTAGCCAATCGCTTGAGCCTCTACTGCCGCGGTGCCATCTTCGGCAAATTGTTCGATGGACCGACCTCGCTTCCTCTGGATGCGCAGATCATGGTTTTCGACACTTCCGAACTGGCGCACGACAAGACTCTGGAAGCCGTAGTCACGCTCTTCGTTTCCGACTTCGTCTTGAGACGTGCTCAACAGCACAAAGCAGAACAGATGAAGAAAGGTCAGCCTTCTCGCTTTGTATTCTGCATAGACGAGTTGTGGAGACTGCTGCGCTACGAAGGCGGCAAAACTCTGGTTGAAGATGCTTCCCGCACCAGCCGACACTTAGGTCTGCTCTTCATCGGCATCTCGCAAGAATTGGGTGACCTTTTGAGAGATGACAGAGCACGCACTCTGGCATCCAACAGTTCAATCAAGATCATCCTGGGCAATGACCCGAGCAATTTCGATTTGATTCGCGATGCTTGCGGTTTGACTCCGCAAGAAATGTCGTCGATTGCTCACTTGACCCGCAAAAACCGCGAGTATTCCGATGCATTCCTCGTGTATCACAAGCTCTCGCGCGGTGTGGTCAAACTGGTTGTGCCTCGCTTCATGTACTGGGTCGCCACTACAGAGCCGAACAACGACCAGCCGATGCGCTCTCGCATGATGGAGCTTTGCGGCGGCGATCCTCGCTGGGCTTGCCACCTGCTCGGTCAGGGCTATCACCCTGATACCGTCCCGCAGCACCTTTTGACTCCACAATAGAAAGGCCAAAAAAATCAGCTCTTCAAAATTCAATCAAGTAAATCAGGTAAACGACCATGTTCGACTATCAAGCCGGTGAAAAATACAAACTAACTCTAATCATGGTGGCGATTGCCGGCATGATGGCGGGGATGTTTTTTACCGTGTTGCTGATGCCGACGCCGGAACCGGCTCAGGCTCGCAAGCGCGCTCGCCAGCCCTGGATGGATAATCCGGATGTGACCGGAGGCCGCCAGGCAGCACCGGGAGCCGCGCAAGCTGCAGTCCCCAACGACGGGCATATGGCGGCAGCCCAGGCCGCAGCCATGGCGCAGCCGGCTATCAAAACAGACGCCATCACCGCCCAGACACTGGTTGAAAAATGGCTTCCCTTTGCTTTCGACCTCAGCTCCGGCTCCGCCAGCGACAGTCAGGAAAAGGCAATCGCTTGCATGACGCCTGAATGCGCGCGGTCCTATCGCGAGAGCGTCTGGACTCCTGAAGTTGCCAGCCAGATCACCGCTTCCGGCATGAAGAGCAGCTTCCGCGCCACTAAAGTGATCGCCGGCGCTCACCAGACCGACGGCTCGATTGTCATCACCGTGGAAGGCGAGCAAATTCTCTCGCCGCCCGATCAAGCGTCGAAACAAAGAAACGTGAAGTTCGAATACCTGCTCAAGCAAACCACTGACGGCATGAAGATTTGCGGCATCAGCGAGCTGAACCGTTAATTAACTGCAGCTAAATGCGGTAAACCGCATGATATGCGCGAAACACGAATGTCTTTTAGAGAAAACTTCCCTAAAATATCGGTCAAGATGGCCATCTACTAGCCGAATTTCGGCTCCAAAGGAACAAAGAGAATGAGTTGGAAAGCACAGATCGATGAGAGCGGTCGCCTGACCCGCTATAAAGATAGTGAAACGGGCGAAGTGATCAGTGACAAGGAGTATGCGCGTCGCATGCAGATGCAGACGATGCCTGCTTATTCTCCGTATCCGTCGATGCAGACCGGCAGTCCGATGATGATGCCGCAGCCGATGTACGGCGGTCATCCTGGTGCCGCGCAAGCTTATCCTCAAACTCATACCGGCCGTCCTCTTGGTCAAGACATAAGCACACACCTGCAAAATCAGGGTTTGCAGCCGAGCAATGCACAATTGCAGCAACAGCAAATGCAAATGATGCAGCAAGCACAACCCATGCAAATGCAGCCGATGGCGCCGCAAGGTCAAAGTCCTTTTATTCAGCCCGGCGCGCAAATGATAGGCGCGGGCGGACAGGGTGGACATGGTCAGCCTGTCTTCAATATGAACAGTTCTTCCACCGCCAGCCCTCCCACCGCCGGTATGGCCGTGCAGGGTAAAAACCTGAGAATGGAAGGTCTTCCCGGTGCGGCTACCCGCAACCAGACTCCGATTCCGCACAAGACCAATCATGGTTTCTTGGATGCGACATCAATTGCAATTTTGCTTCCGACACTCGTCCTTCTGGCATTGATTATCGCCGCCGCGCACAAGAAGCGCCTTTTCCCGTGGCAAACCATTCGTACGTTCAATCCTCCGTCCGGTCTTATGACCCCTCGCGATTACGAGCGTTCGTTCGTCTGCCCGCCTAACTTGCGCCGTCACGGACGCCTGGGCAAGAAAAATCCCAGCTCCAGTTGGACCGAGGTGGACGGTGTAGTCATACCGTTCGGATTCCTGGCAAGAACGCACCTGCCGGTCACCATCCCTATGGGTCGCCTGCCTAACAAAAATATGTTCCTCGTAGCCCCATCCGGTTCCGGTAAAACAACCTTGATGCGGTCTATCATGAAAGCGCTCATGGCGAAGCCCTGCGTTATCATCGCGCTGGAAGCCAAAGCCAACGATCCCAACCTGGACGAAAAGCGCGAAGGTTTCAAATATTCAGTATTGCCGGAAGCGCAACACGCCGGCTTCGACACACTGTACTTCAACCCTCTGGATGAAGAGTCGATTCACTGGAATCCGCTCGATCTCGATCCGATCGTCTTTGCTTCGGCAATCTGCCAGGACGTCAACTCACTTCCGCCGGAAGAACAGCACTGGGCAGAGCGCGACCATGGTTATATCCACGGTCTGGCGCAGATTCTCGCCTGGGGCGCAGTGCAGGTAACAGCCGAAGACGAAAACGGCTCGCCGTCCGAGTTTACGCAACTGCCGCGCAATCCTCGTGGTTTGATGAAACTGGTCAACAACCGCCGCAATATCGTCGAATCTCTAAGAAGACTGAAGTCCAATCCGGAAGTCGAGTCCGCAGAACTGAGCGAATTGACGCAGAAACTGTCGTCCATCATCCGGACTGACAGCGACTGGGACAAAAACATTCAGGGCATCCGCGGTCGCTTGCGAATGTTCAACAACAAGCAGGTCATGCGTGTTACCGAACAATCCAACATCGACATCCATGCAGCCATGCACCGTCCGACCGTACTCATCTTCGGTGCTCCGGCATCGATGGGACCGGACGCGGAATCGCTGGCATCATGCTTCGTGTACACACTGCAACAAGCGTTGCACACCAGATACGGTTCCAAAAACGTCCTTCCGTTGTTTGCCTTCTTCGATGAATACCAAACATTGAACCTGGACATAGCCGGCAGATTGTCAGCCATCGTCCGTGGTGCCAACGGCGGATTGACCGTTATCTTGCAGAACGTATCTCAGATCGCCAACTCGTCCGGTGCAACCGGTGACTCTTCGCAATCAGGCATGTCCGAACTGAAGACAATCTTCTCCAACTCGGCCATTCGTGTTTGCTTGCACAACGCTGACGAAACCACTGCCAAATTCTTCTCCGAAGAAATCGGCAAGCACGCCGTTATCGTCCCCGGTATCGCCGATCACTACGCTGCGACAGGCTTCGGTATCTTCCCGAATAGCTGGAACAAGATTCACTCGCAGCAGGTAGTGGCGCGTGTTGATCCAGATTCCATCAAGCGTATGGAAAAGCAGCATGCTCTGGTATTCCTCTCTCCAGCGGGCGACGCCGAGTTTGGCGAATGCAAACCGATGATGGTCGACCTGCGCGGTATTGAAGAAATCGCAAGACTCCACCTCTTGCACAACGTATCGAGACGCGGTGCTTCTGCGCAAGGCGAAGCCACACCGGGCGATCCGCATCATCCGGCACCGGATGCTCCGCATGCACCGCAAGCACCGCATGGCGGCGGCGATGCCGTGCCGAACTTTGCTCGCGGCATGGGACAAGCAGAAGCGTTTGCGCACGAGCTTGCACCAGCTCAATACGATGCACCGGCACAACAGGCAGCATACGCAGAGCAGCCGCAGATGCAACCGGCAGCGGTGGCACAAGCCCCGGCCGCACAAGCCCCGGCCGCACAGGTGGCTACCTCGGCAAGAATCTGCCCGGCCTGCGGCAAAGAAGCAGGGATGCGCAAATTCTGCATCGAGTGCGGACACTTCATGGGTGTACCGCAACCGGCAGAGCAAGCCGCTCCGCAAGTCGAATTGGCAACCAGTGCAGCGATTGCTTCGCCGCAACCGGCAGAAGCAGCCGGCAATGCACCGCCTTTCCCGAGCTTTGCACGCCAGCAACCGGCGCTCAACCGCTCGGCTCTTCTCGAAAGCCCGCAAGCGATCGCCGATGCAGCCCAGAGCAGCTATACGCAACCGGCAGCATCTCAGCCTCAGCAGGCTGATGCCCAGGCTCCGGCAACCAATCCGAAAAGCCCATTCCAGAGACGTCCGATGACCAGCTTCAATCCTGATGTCAGCCGTTTCGGATTCACGCCCCCCGGAGTGGAAGCCCAGCCGCAGGGTCAGGCTCAGAACCCCAGCCAGGTGGAGTTCTAAGGCTTTTCGAAACAGGAAAAACTATTTCAGGGGAGGTGCTTAGCGCCTCCCCTGAGACTTTCTCGAGAAAATCTAGCACCTGGCGCCATTGTATTTTTGGACCACCCGGACGGTTGCGGAAACCCTAACCCTGTGAGCTTATTAGATTATTTCAAAGTGGTATTCGGTGGAAAGTGCTATTTTGCCCCTGGAGACTTCAGGAGCCGGTTCAGTTGTCCATCGCAGCCACTCAGCGCCCTCAACCGGCGCAAGAAACGCAAGCGCAAACGAAGTATTGGCCGCAATTGGACGGTTTCAGAACCATGTGCGTTCTCATGGTCTTCATTATCCATGCCTGGATCAATCCCGGCACAAGACCCAGCCCGATAGGCGCTTTCGGCTATCTGGGCGTCGATGCCTTTTTCACCCTGAGCGCGTTTCTCATCACATCGCTTCTCATTCAGGAAAAGGCGACCTTCGGCGATATCAGTTATAGAAACTTCGTCGTGCGTCGTGGCTTGCGCATCTGGCCACTTTTTTACGCCGTCGTACTTTTCACCTGTGTATTTCTCCCGCTGCTGAATTTGCCGGCCGCTCTGCCTCACTATGGAGAATTCGCAGTTAAGCAGTTTCTCCCAACAGCGCTTTTCTGTTTCAACTTCGTCTATCCGTTCAATCAGAAAGAGCTTGCCGACTTTTCGACCGCTATCGGAATTCCTGTCATCGCCAGCCTTGTCCCTTACTGGACGCTCTGCATGGAGGAGCATTTCTATGCGGTCTGGCCGCTGGTGCTAAAGAAAGTTCGCACTCTCAACGCGCTTCTAATAGTGATTGGCATAGCAGAAGTATTTACCATCGCCGCGCGCTGTGCTGTTCATTGGTTGTCTGTCAACGCCATCCATGTTGAAGTTCCATTCCAGCTTTATTTTATGAACACGCTCTGCCACCTCGATCCTTTGTTGGTAGGCGCGTTTTTGGCTGTCATGTATCATCAGCATCCGCAATGGTTCGACCGCAGCACCGGGCAAGCGATGCCGATTATTGCTCTTACAGTTGCTTCGCTAACTTATCTGTTTTCCAATTTGTATTTGCATTT
>JADYYD010000509.1 GCA_020853845.1 Candidatus Melainabacteria bacterium | reverse complement strand
TTACAGTTTGTAAACCGTCAGATCATCAGCTCTTTGAAGGTTTCGTTACAGGTTTTGATCACCACGTTTTGGTAACTACATGGCGTCCATTATTTCCAGTCCTCCTGCGAAAACCACAACAACCAAACTCTCTTGCAGGTTCACTCCAGCATGATTAATGGCGCGCTGGCGCTCTCGAATCAATGCCGTCTGCGCCGATTTGCCGGCGAAGTTGTTGAGTTGAACTGTACGCAAGAATTCGTGCAACCACGTCTGCCGCGCCAGCACAGACCAGTGGGTACGGAGGGTCTCATGCATAACCAAGACATGCTTGACGCCTTGCTTTGCCTGCCAGTAGTTTGGCGAGCAAAGGTGTCACCGGATGGAAAATGGGTTGCCTGGTCATGGGTCCGCAAGGACGACCGGGTCAACGTCTACGCGCAGCCGACCAATGGTTCCGGCAAGCCGATCAAGCTAACCGACAGCGACAACGATCTCTACGTCGTCTCCTTCGCCCCTGACAGTCGCTCCGTGATTGTCGAGGGCTGTCCGGACGGCAACGAGCGAATTCGCCTCTTCACGGTCGCTCTGGATGGTTCTCAGGAGCTTCGCCCGCTCACCGAAGAAAATCCGCCGTACTTCATCCGCGGAGGGCAGTTGCATCCGAATGGGCGCTATCTCGTTTATGGGGCGAACTACGACTTCGAGCGCGCGAACGAGCTGTCGGTCACCGCCGTTTGGCGTCACGACCTCGGTTCGGGCAAGCGCAAATTGCTGGCGATGCCGGCCAGGTCCCCCGAGACCACGCCCGGCAATCAGCCGCAAATGAATGCGCAGGGCACACACGTGCTCTATTTCCGCGCCGACCTCGATGCCGCCGGACAGCAAGTCTGGCTCACCGACATCAACGGTCGCCGTGACCGGGAAATACTCAACTTCGGCGCCACAGCCAAGGTGACTGCTTCCTGGTTTCCGGACGGCAAGCGCATTCTTTTTCTGACCGAGGCGGGGCACTATCGCAAGCTCGGCGTGTACAACCGCGTCAGTGGCTCGATCAAGTGGCTGGTCAACGACCCGCAGCGCAATATCGAACACGCGCACGCCCCGGACGGCACCGACCTTGTCGTGTGTGTCGATGTGGTCGATGCTCGCGAGCATGCCAGTCTCATCAATCCGCGCACGGGGGAGGAAACCGCTATCAAGACCGGCGCCGCCGATGTGAGCTATCGCCCAATTGCGCCGGCTGCGGATGGCGGCTGGATTGGATTGCACTACGGCTCCGTCTTGCCGACGGATGTGGTGCGCGCCGATGATAATCGCAAGAACGGTCGCAAGGTCGTGAACGGTCACAAGTTCACAAGCGCGCATAAGCTGCATGTGCTGTCTGTGGCAAAGAAGCGCAAGCGACTTTTGAAACGGCTCGTGCGGGCGGAAGACTACTTCTGGAAGTCGGTCGACGGCTTGCGGATGCACGGTTTTCTCTACCGCGCGGCTGAGCCGATCGGCACGATTCTTGTCGTGCACGGCGGTCCGCGAGACCGTGCAGAAGCGCGTTTCGATGCGGAGGTGCAGTATCTCGTCAGCGAAGGATTCAACGTCCTGGCGCCGAACTATCGTGGCAGCACGGGATACGGTCTCAACTTCCAGGACGCCATCAAAGCCGATGGTTGGGGCGGCCGCGAGCAGGAAGATATCGCTTCTGCCATCCGCTCGCTCGTCAAAAACCGCATTGCCCGCTGGGGGAAAGTCGGCATCACCGGCATTTCCTACGGCGGCTATTCGTCATGGCACGCCATCACGCACTACCCGACCAAGGTGGTTGCCGCGGCGGCGCCGGTTTGCGGGATGACGGATCTGGTCGTCGACTACAATACGACGCGACCGGATCTGCGCACGCTCAGCCAGGAGATGATGGGAGGGACGCCGGATGCGGTGCCGGAGCGCTATTTCGAGCGCTCGCCCATCAACTACGTCGCGAACATTCGCGGCAAACTGCTCATCGTGCAAGGTGGGCAGGACCCAAATGTTACTCCGGAAAACGTGAAGCAGGTGCGCAAGGCTCTGAAGAAAGCACGCATTCGCTATCAGTTGCTGGAGTTCGATAACGAAGGCCACGAGATCATCAAACCGGAAAACGAAGCGATTTTGTATGCGAGCCTGGCTCGTTTTTTCAAGAACGCTTTCGAGCAGTGAGGTTGCCGCGTCTGGTATCAGATGTGGTGACAGCCGGTGCTTCGGCCGGTGATTGAAACCCCCGGTGAGAGGCAAGTGAGGTGTTTTGCCTCTCCTCTCACCGGGCGGCTTTCGTTGTTTTTTGCTGATTGAAACCCATAATGAAGGGAATCCCAAATGAGAAAGTTTGTTTCAATTTCTTGTTTGCTGCTCCTGGGCTCGCTCTGGGCGACCACGGCTCAGGCGCAGCAGCCGGTCGATTTCAAAGTCGACTTGACCGGCAATACCGTGGCGCCTGCAAGTGAAGGCGACCAGCAATCAGCCGCACGCGCGCTGCGTCAGTATGACGAATCGCTGCGCAACTGGTCGCTGCCGCC
>JADYYD010000508.1 GCA_020853845.1 Candidatus Melainabacteria bacterium | reverse complement strand
CTCAGCATTTTGGATCAGCTCGGTAAGCTGGGCGGACAGGACAATTTGAAGGCACTGGCAATTTTGGTTGATGCCTACAACGGTCAAAAGAAGGGCGCAAGAGCCGATGATGCTGCTCTCAAATTCATGAAAGTATGGAAGGAAAGTGGGCAAAGCAATATTCTCAGCAGCGAAATGGCGTATTCATGCTTTTCTGTTGCCGAGCACCTGAGGCGGCGCGGATACTACGATATGGCTGACCCTTTATTCAGACAGGCGGCGCAATGTTTTCGTGAGATCGGCGACAAGGGAAGATACAACTACGCAATCTGCTTGAACCAGCTTGGCCTTGTGGAAATGGGGCGCGGCAGACCAGCCGAGGCGATTAAGTTCTTCGACAAAGCAATCAATTTCTTCACGAAGTCCAAAGGCAAGGAAGACATTTCCGTAGCCAAGGTGCTCTTCAATCTGAAAGATGCCCAGATGAAGTCAGGCGATATATTCAAAGGCATCACCACGCGTGCCGCCGCGCGCCAAATGTGGAACGACTGGGAAAAGAACGGTGTGCAGGGCAACATGCCTTAGTCGCATGACATCCGCATTAAATTCGAATGTTAAATCGCTCGGAGCCTGAGTCAATCCAATACAAATGGGTGACCTTCGATGTCCAACGGTTACAATTAGGTTTTTAGTCAAACTCGGTGGTTATCAAGCGATGAGTGAAACAGAAGGCGCCTCGGCAACCTGCGCTACTTTTCTTGAGATGCTCAAGACACTTCCCTGGTGCAAACAGGGTTCTGACGTTCTGGTGGCAGTGCACAAGATGACACCGGAAATTATTGAAGTGATTAAGGATCTGGGGGCAAACGTCTACCCGGGCGGTATTCACGTCAAATTGAACAAGTCTTTCTTGCATGATTTGCAAAACAAATTCGACGACGGTCAGCCACTGCCAACGGTGCTTGTGTGGAAATCGCAGCACGTCGAGGTCTGGTACAGGCGTCAAAACTCGAGCGACTTCCCTTATGATGCCTGGCAGAATCCGCAAGGCGCATCACAAGAAAGAGAATGCGTTCTTGTTTCCTCCGACATGCTTGGAGAAGGCGCTTCGAGTATCCATGCCGAGATTGTAGGCAAGGCGAAAGAATGTCCATCGATGATTCCTCCTCAGTGAAAATAACCATGAATTCAAAACAATTGCGCCGCCGCTTTATTGCGAATGGTTTGGTATCCGCAATCTCCTTGACCCTTGCTTTTGGGGCGGCAACACTGACTTCCAGTGCCGCTTCGGCTGACCCGACATGGGAAAGTTTGCACAGGCATGGAAAGGACAATTTCGAAAAGGGCAACTACGAAGTTGCGCTTAAAGATTTTCAGAAAGCTCTCGATCTCGCTGAGAAATTTCCAGAAAATGACCCCCGCCGCGGAAAAACTTTGAATAATCTTGCCACCGTATATGATTACCTGGGCAAGTACAGCGAAGCTTGCACAGCGGCTGAGCTGTCGTTCAAATACGGCGAGAAGATCATGCCGTCCGAAGATTTCACTCTCATGAGGAGGCTGGATTTTCTGGCAACCTTATACTTGAAGACCAATCAATTCGCCAAGAGCCAGGCGGCTTCGGAGCGCTACCTGGCTTTTATCGAGAAGACCAGGTCCAAAGATGATAAAGAGTGTGCTCGAGTCCTCGACAACATCGTGGTCTGCTTGCACGCTTTGAAGAAGAACGCGGAAGCCGAACCTCTTTCGAAACGCGCTTTGCTGATCTGGGAGCGAACTACCAGCGAAGAAAGCAAGGCAGTGGCAAAGGAACTGAGCGTATTGGCCGGACTTCAACTAGATCAGAAGAAGTACGCCGACGCCGAAGCCACAAGCCGCAGAGCGCTCGGATTGTTCGTCAAGAATTTCGGCAAAAAAGATCCGAATACTGCCGTTGCTCAGGCATCACTAGCGGAGATTTTGGCTAAGCAAAACAGCGCTGAAAAGAAAACCGAAGCTGATGCACTGTTCAAACAATCGATCGCGACCTTGAAAAAAGGCAGAAGCGAACAATCGATGAAAGTGACCGAGAGCGTCACCAAGGTCTACAACGACTTGATTGGACCTCCCGGTGAGCCTGCCGTTCAGAATAGAACGCAGTAATATTCAATTACAGAAACAAGCAAAGCGCTGAATGATTTAGCTGCGCTTGGGCAGTTCGAATTTAAAAACGCTTCCATCGTCTTTTGGCTCGACCCAGATCTTGCCGCCGTGCGCCTCTACGATCAATTTGCAGATAGCCAGGCCTAATCCGGTTCCTTCCTTCGCATGCGATGAAGGCGCTTGTTCAAAAGGTTGGAAGATTCTTTCGCGAAATTCTTCCGGCACACCTGGTCCCGTATCGCTGATAGAAAACAGCATGCCATTTGAATCGGCGGTCAACTGAGCAGTGACTATTACTTTAGTGTCTTTCTGGCTGAACTTGATGGCGTTAGACATCAAATTCAGTATCACCTGCATCATTTTGTTTTTGTCCAGTTCTAAATTTTGACCACCTTCAATCAGTACAATCTCGATGTTTTTCTTTCGTGCATTCTCTGCCAGCAAATCAGACGCTTCTCTTGAAATTGCGTTGAGACTTTCATTTGATAGACTCAGCTCCATTTTGCCCGCTTTCAATTTTTGGAAATCGAGCAGATCATTGACCAGCGCAATGAGGCTGTCGACCTTCTTCGAAGTGGCTGCAACGCCAGCTTTTGCACTTTCGGAAATTTCTCCTTTGACGCCGCGTTCGACAAGTGCCAAAGAACCGCTCATCGCCATAAGTGGACTGCGCAGATCATGGCTGATCATGTCTGCGAAATCTTGCTTCAGCAATTCAATTGTTTTCTCTTCGGTGATGTCGTGAGCTATACAGAAAAGCTTTTGCTCACGCTCGGACCATATGCAAGACCAGGTGGTGTCTAACAGCTTCCCGTCCTTAGTCTGCAGCTTCGACTCGAAACGCTTTAAGTCCTTTGCGCTTATCGCGGTGCGCAAGTTCTCTTCCAGTTGAAAGCTTTGTTCCGGTTGCGCGATTGTGCCCGCCGGTTGCCCCACCAGTTCATCCGGCGAATAGCCGAGCATTCTCAGGGCAAAGGGGTTGATGGTCTCGAAACATCCCTTGCTATCCAGCGTAACTATCAAATCGGCTGCATTCTCGATGACGGCGCGCTCTCGCTGCAATGCTTCTTCAATTCCGCTGGACGCCAAATGAAACAGCTTATCGAGTTTGCCGAAAGCATCGTTGCCACCAATCGGCGCCGGCATTTTTTCTCTTCTGGCAAGTCGCCGCGCATTCTCGGCAAGTCGCTGCAGCGGCTGACTGATCGCGCGAGAGTAAATAAATCCCAGACATATTGTGACTGCCGTTGTGAGAACAATGTATGCAAGCAGGCGTTGATTTAAATTGGCCAGCGCTTTTTTGTCATACGCATTGAATTCCGCTTGTTTTACTTCTTCCGCGCTAACGATTTGGGCAATTCCATCAAAAAAATCCGATCCATACTCCCCAAGGACATTTCTTTCCATTGCGTCCTGCTGCAATGGAGTCAGATTGGCTGAGCTGCCAGGTGTGCTTTGGGCGTGGGAAATAGGTTCTCGTTTTTTCTGCAACAGAGCGAACAGGTGATCCGCTGCTTGCGTAAAGCTCTGGAATTGCTCGTTTTGAGCGGTGGATTTGTCTACCAGACCGAGAAGCTTTTGGTATTCCTGCGCCGGTTTATCGATGTTTTTTGCCGTGAATTCTGACTCGACCATCGCACGCATCGGCGGCAAAAGCTGAATCCAGACGAGAACATCTGTTGAATCGGAGCACAGTTGGCAGGCAAGTCGAACTATTTCTTCTGATTTCCATTGAGTCTCCAGTCGTTTTTGCATGTGGCCCAGCAAGTCAGCAAAATGGATCGCAAAAGCCACTTGCATTAAAAATGGTATTGCCACAAGCGCTATGCCAAGTGCGTAGAGGTTTGACGGTGGGCGCTTCATACTTCGACACCGTCCATTTCTTTAGCCAGGGGAATGCGCACAAAGAAGGTGCTTCCTTTGCCGACTCGGCTTTCTACACCGACTGTTCCGCCATGCGATTCGGCAAGGGCGCGGACGATAGCCAATCCTAATCCGGTGCCCCTGTGTGTTATTTCCCGTGCACCTCGAGCTTGTGTAAAGCGCTCGAAAATCAAACTGCATTCTTCCTGCGGTATTCCCGGACCTTGGTCAGAAATACGAATTTCACCGAAACCGTCTTTTTTGACAATGGCAATCTGAACCGTTGAATTTGCCGGTGAAAATTTTATGGCGTTGGATATCAGGTTGGTGAGCATTTGCACCATGCGTTTTTCCTCGGCATGGAGCAGCGCTTCCCCTGATGGATTTGACAGATGAACGTTGGCTTTCTGAGCCATTCCCATGAGTAGTTCTTTCGCTTCCTCGCAGACATCTGATGCGGCGACCGGCGACAAATTCAAGTTCAGCTTTCCTGCTTCCAACTTTTCCAATTCCAGCAGCTCTGCTACAAGTTCTGTCAATCGCTGGACGCTCATTTGAACTCGTGCGAGCGTTTGTTTCGCCACAGCGGATACATCATCGTCGTTGCTTTCAAGCAGTGATGTGATGTTTAGACTGACTGCTGACAGGGGCGCACGCAGATCGTGGCTGGCAATCGATAGGAAGTGCTGTTTTAGCTTCTCTATCGCTCGCAATTCAGTCACGTCGTGCACTACGCAAAAGTATGTTTCATCTTGAGCGGACCAGTTGATCGTCCATACAAAATTTTTGAAGATGCCGTCGCTTGTTTTAAGTATATTTTCGACTCGCCCCTCAGTATCTCTTTCATTGGCAATGTTCGAAAACGCATTGCGCGTGCGCTCGACTGTGTCCTGCGACAAGAGTGAAAGCATCGACATTCCCAGTAGCTCGTCCGTGCTGAAACCCCAGACTTTAAGGCATGCTTCTCCTACAGCGGTAAAACGCAGCTTTGAATCCAGTGAGCATATTACGTCGGCAGCATTGTCTAAAACCACTGCTTCGCGAGCTCTCACTTCATTGAGCGTTATAGTCGCATCGCTGATGATGGCATCCAATTCGGAGATTTCATCCGTGCCCTTTCTCCCTTGATCTACTGTCTTGCCCGCAGCCAGCATGTGCGCTTTATCAGATACCTGCTCCAGGCGTTGAATGATATCGCGGGCAAAAAGCCATGCCATTGCGCTTGAAACGGATATCCCGGCGACAAGCATCAAAGTAAAGATGGAAACTACTTGTCTCTTTTCTTCTGCAAGCAATGCCGGTTGTCCAGCAGTTTGCTGACGTTCGATGGCGAGGACCATTTTTGCCAGGTTGCGCCTGTCAAGGCACAAGTTAAGAGCAGTGTTCAAGCCTACGTTGTCGACAAATTTTTGTACCACCTGCGTTCCCTTTGCCGCGGCTGCTTTGCCTGCGGCGTAGAGCGAATGAAATTCCTCTTGCAGCCCCCTTCCAAGTTCGATTGCGTCCTTAAGTTCCGGATAGTCTT
>JADYYD010000507.1 GCA_020853845.1 Candidatus Melainabacteria bacterium | reverse complement strand
GCTTCGGCGCGCGCCACTTCTACCGGTTCGCGGAAGACGACGATGCCGTATGTACTCAAGCCGCCCGGCCACATTTTTCTCTCGTAGCAGGTGACGTCGAAGCCGAATTTCGCCAGCTCCCCGGCGCAGGTCAAACCAGCAGGTCCGGCACCGACAACGGCGATCTTTTTGCCGAGCGACTTGCCTTTGTTGAAGAATTTGATCTTCTTCTCGTCGGCGTAGTCCATTGCATAGCGCTGCAAGCGTCCAATCATGATCGGTTTTTCGTCATGCTCGAGCACGCATGCACCCTCGCAAAGTTCTTGCACAGGGCACACTCTGGCGCAAGATGCCCCCATCAGGTTGGCTTCCATGATGGTGCGGGCGGAACCGGTAACGTTGCCGGTGGAAATCTTGCGGATGAAAGTCGGAATGTCGATGTGGGTCGGGCAGGCCACCATGCACGGTGCATCGTAGCAATAGAGGCAGCGGTTTGCTTCAAGCACCGCTTCTCTTTCGCTCAAAGGGGGAAATACTTCCTGGAAACGCTCTTCCAGATTCATTTCCCACGCTTTGTATTTGACTGGTTTGTAATGTTCGGCCATTGCTTGCTCTCTTTTGCAGTGACTTTACGCAGAAAAATTGTTGGGGCGACGCAAAGCGCCGCCCACAAGAACAATCGATTTATAGTTTGACCAGCGATTCGTATGTTTCCGGTCTGCGATCGCGGTAGAACTGCCAGGTGTGGCGGACTTCTCTGATCTCATCCAGATTCAAATCAGCAACCAGCAGCTCTTCTTTATCGCGCGATGCCTGGGCTACGATCTGCCCTTTCGGATTGCAGAAGTAGCTGGAGCCGTAGAATTCGCCGATGCTCCACGGCTCTTCAGTGCCGACGCGGTTGATGGCGCCGACGAAATAGCCGTTGGCCGCAGCGTGTGCAGGCTGTTCCAATTTCCAGAGATATTCGGACAGACCGGCAACTGTCGCCGAAGGATTGAAGACGATTTCGGCGCCGGCCAGACCGAGCGCTCTTGCACCTTCCGGGAAGTGGCGGTCGTAGCAGATGTACACGCCGACGATACCGTATTTGGTGTGGAATACGGGATATCCGAGGTTGCCCGGACGGAAGTAGAACTTCTCCCAGAATCCGGGGTTGACTTGCGGGATGTGTGTCTTGCGATACTTGCCGAGATATTTTCCATCGGCATCGATGACGGCGGCGGTGTTGTAGTAGACACCGGTCTGTTCTTTTTCATAGACCGGCACCACAATCACCATGTCGTATTCTTTCGCCAGGCCTTGCAGCTTTTTGATGGTCGGTCCGTTCGGCACTTCTTCAGCCAGGTCGTACCAGCAGGGCTGCTGTTCGGCGCAGAAGTACGGTCCATTGAACAATTCCTGGAAGCAAAGAATTTTCACTCCCTTCTCATGCGCTTCTTTCGTCAGCTTGAGAGTTTTCTCCAGCATGGCGTCTTTGATTTTTTCAATCGTCTTTTGATCGGTGCCGCCATTGGGCGAGACGATTGCGTTTTTCGTTTGAATCAAACCGCAACGAACTGTATTCGACATTTCTATTCCTCTGATATTTCTAATATTTCTAATATTTCTGTTGATGAGTCTAATTACTTAGTGACTGCTACTTTTGCCACGCCTTCCATTGCTTTGCGCATGGATTTGAGAGTGGTATCGATATCGCCTTTGTTGATGATCATCGGCGGCTTGAGCCTGATGACGTTGCCCCACAGTCCGCCCTTGCCGAGAATGACGCCGTCATCCTTGGCTGCCTCGACGATCTTCTGGGTTTCCGCCACCATCGGTGTCTTGTTTTCGTCAGCAAGCTCGATGCCGACCATCAAGCCTTTGCCGCGGATGTCCGCCATGAATGGGAAGGACTTCTTCAGATCGTTCAATCCATCGAAGAGATAGTCGCCCATTGCTTTGGCGTTTTCCATAATCTTCTCTTCTTTGATTACATCGATAACCGCAGATGCAGTGGCGGCTGATACAGGATTACCGCCGAATGTATTGATTTGCGGTCTTTGATTGGCATCAGCAATTTCCGGCGTGGTGATGAACGCGCCGATGGGGAAACCATTGCCGAGTCCTTTTGCCATGGTGATGAAGTCCGGCTGAACTCCCCAGTTGGAGATGCCGAACATATGCTTGCCGGTGCGTCCGAACCCGGTTTGAACTTCGTCGGCGATGAACAAGACTCCGTAATTTTCGAGAATCTTTTTCACTTCCTTGAAATACTCGTCCGGTGGCGTGATGGCACCGCCGACGCCTTGAATCGGCTCGGCAATCATGACGGCGGGTTTGCCGGATGTTTGAGTTTGAATGACGCGCTCGACGTCTTTTGCGCACTCCAGATGGCAGCTTGTCGGATGCTTCTGGAACGGGCAGCGATAGCAATATGCATTGGCGGCAAAGAAAATGCCGGCAGCGGGTTGCAATTGGGGGCGGTAGTTGTGATTGCCGGTAAGCGCGTTAGCTAGATGCGATTCGCCATGATAGGAATGCTCGAGAGCAATCACTTCATTGCGTCCGCTTGCCAGGCGAGCCAGCTTGATGGCGGCTTCGTTGGCTTCGGTACCGGAGTTGGTGATGAATGATTTGGAGAGATTGCCGGGCGTTATGTCCGCCAGCTTCTCAGCCAGCTCGACCATGGGCTCGGTCATGAAAGAAGTGGACGTGTGCTGCAGAGTCTTGACCTGCTCGACCGTTCTTGCCACGACTTTCGGATGGCAGTGCCCAACGCTGACAGTAACGATACCGGCAAACATATCCAGGTATTCTTTGCCCTTCTCGTCGTACAAAAATTGCTTTTCGCCACGCACGAAATTCGGCGCGTCGGCATAAAGCTGCTTGACGGACGGGATTATGTACTTATCACGCTTCTTCTTCAGCTCTTCGCGGCTCAGATGGGAAGGCACAGGCAACCTCCAGTTATTGAATGACGGACAAACGAGTCGACAAACAAAATTCGCCCGCCAGGAATGATTTGTAAGCGCCTAGTTTTTTCAACTCGGAACAAACTGCGTCAATCGACGGGTATCTATTTGTAGTCTCAGAATATTACATGATCACTACTAATCTATTAATAATAAGGGCACGCCCGGATGATTAATGGTTGCTAATCAAATCTATATACAGTGCAAATATGGAAGTGTTTTCCTTTTCAAAACATCAAGAATAAGCAAGTTCTAACTAAGGCCAGACCGGTCCTGCCTGCGGTCGGCGTCCAACATTAATGACTTGGCATAAAACACTTTCTTCCCACTTGTATACTTACCTCTGCCTCGTCAGGGACCAAAAAATTTGATCTTCAGCAGCCTCCAATATCTGGTTTTTCTGCCGATAGTGACCTTCCTTTACTGGCGCACTACCGGCGGTGCACGCCTGGCCCTGGTCGTGCTTGCCAGCTACTTCTTCTATATGAGCTGGCTGCCGGCTTATGGACTGTTGCTGCTGGGCTTGACGCTGATCAACTTCATCGTGGCTATTGCCATGGACAAAACGCGCCCGGCCGGGGAAGCGATTGAAGACAGCCTGGACGCCTCTATTGCCGTCAAGTCGAAAGAAGCGAATTACACGAGCAAAAAATCGCTCCTGCACAAAAGCATTTTCGCCTTCGGCGTGATCGTCAATTTAGGCACGCTCATCTATTACAAGTACGCCAATTTCATCATCGAGAATGTCGTCGCCTCGTACAATTTCTCCATTGCAAAAGTGGCTCCCCTGCTTCAGATTGCGCCGCCTGTTCCGTGGGACAAGCCGGTTCTGGACGTCATTCTGCCTCTCGGCATTTCCTTTTTCGTCTTTGAATTCGTCCACTACTT
>JADYYD010000506.1 GCA_020853845.1 Candidatus Melainabacteria bacterium | reverse complement strand
GCGCTGGCGTGCAGAGCACGACGCTTTACCTGATGGCGTGCGCTGGCGAAGTCACGCCGCGCCCCGACGTCGCGATCTTCGCCGACACAGGAGCGGAGCCGCCTGACGTCTACGCGCACCTGTGGCGACTCGTTCGCACGGCAGACAGCAAGCTCCCATCACCGGAGCACTATCCTTACTGGCTTTGGTTTTTGGATCGCTGCCAAGCAGCGGCCGAGCGTGGAGAGGAGAATGCACCGGTTATCGTTCTCGATCCCGTCGAGCTGTTCGACCTCTTCGGCGGGCAACGCGGTGGTGCTCAATACCACTACCTTGACGATGCGTTTGAACGGTTTTCGTCACTCGTCATCAAGAACCGGTCAGCGGTCGTGATGAAAGGGCAACTAGTAGAGGAGAGGGGAAACCTCGGAACGCTGTGCTTGTATCGCTCCTGGCGCGCAAGACCGGCCAAAGACCAACAGGTTTTTGAGTTCGCAAAGGGCGGACTGATGCCGGGGCCGGTGCTTTGGGCGAGCGTTAGGGCGGGGTACCTGAAGAGCATTCCGCTTTCGCCTCTGCGAGAGCTTGGGTACGTTGGACAACGACTTTACACGTACCTTTCGAAGCACTGCCAGCCGGGCGGTAAATTCGTTATTTCCGCGAGCAAACTATTGCCGAAAATACCGATGCGATGCCCACCGGACCAACTCAAGAAAGAGCTTCGAAAACATCACGATCAACTAGGGAAGGTTGGGTTCTTGGCGTCTGCTGATTTCGAAGGTCGTGGTGAGAATTTGAAACTTATTTATCGTCGGAGCGCGCGATGACCAGCAGAACATCAAAGGCGAGAGCGCCGCGAGACGAGAAGGCCCAGACAGAGATTATTTTTGGAAGCCAACGCAGTTTAGGCAGCTACGACATCAAGCATGTGAATTCACTCGACTGGCTTGCACAGGCCGAGCCGAATTCGATCCACGCCGTCGTGACAGATCCGCCGTATGGTCTGATCGAGTACACGCCGCGTGAGTTGGACAAGCTGGAAGCCGGGCGCGGTGGAGTGTGGCGCATCCCGCCGTCGTTCGACGGGTGTCAGAGGTCGCCGCTGCCGCGATTTACGGTGCTAACGGATCGCGACCGAGCCGACATGCGCAAGCTTTTCGCGACGCTCGCCGGCCACCTAATGCGTGTGTTGGTGCCTGGCGCGCATGTGTTCATAGCGAGCAATCCGTTGGTTTCATTTCTCGTTTATGAACCGTTCATCGCGGCTGGTTTCGAGAAGCGCGGCGAGATTATTCGTGTCGTGCAAACGCTTCGCGGCGGCGATAGACCGAAGAACGCCGAGGAAGAATTCACCGACGTAAGCGTGATGCCTCGCTCTTGCTGGGAGCCTTGGGGCTTGTTCCGCAAGCCCTGCGAAGGACGGGTGCAGGACAACCTGCGTAAGTGGAAGACTGGCGGCCTACGCCGTATTTCTGGAGAGGAACCATTTCGGGATCTGATTCATGCGGGAGTTGCGCGTGGACGCGAACGCGAGTTGGCGCCGCACCCTTCTTTGAAGCCGCAAGCTTTGCTGCGCCAGCTTGTGCGCGCTGCGCTGCCGTGTGGAGAGGGCACGATCTTGGATCCGTTCATGGGGTCAGGGTCGACGATTGCGGCGGCGTCTGCTTGTGGACTTCGTAGTATTGGTTTGGAGGTCAACAGCAAGTACTTCAAGCTGGCGGAGGCGGCGATCGAGGAGTTGGCAGCGCTCCCTATCGGGGAGGCTCCCTATAAATCCAATTCGCCATCATCTTCGCGTAGCCAGTCGGCGTAACGGCAGCGGTGATAGTGCGCCGGCTTGTTTCTGAGCGCCCCGCAAACTTCCAATCGCTTTTTTCAAGAGCAGCACCGGAAACTTCAACGAACCTGAACGGTCGCGGTCCATCAGCCGTGCCTTCGTCAACCGGTCGATTGCTGTCGAACACGAACACCATTAGCCATGTGTCCTCGGCGTTGTGACCTTGCCATCCCTTCGTGTAGCGCGAGCCCTTAATCTCGATTCCTTCATGGTGGTGTTGAAGGGCGTTTTTTGGATGAGCTCCGGCAGGGATAAGATCCGGGTGCCCGTTATGGTAGGCGTTCTTGACGAGCGTCGTGCAGTGCTTAGGGATGGCAGCTCCCATGAATTCGCCGACGATGCTGCTGAAGTTGGCAGGCATAAGCATCGACTCCAGCCGAACGATCCCTTCTTTGTGAAGGGCAGCGTTGATGAAGCCGAGGAAGTTAACGAAATCGGTCATGGCTGCGAAAATGTGCGCGCTGGTACAGCCGAATGGGATCTTCGCTCGGCTGTTGAAGTGCGCCAGCGATGGGGCGATTGGCTTGCAGGCGGATGCTTCGCGCGGGTCGGTCACGTCGGACGATCTATCGGGGTGGTGAGCAGTGGCAACTTTTCAGCAGCTGTTTGTCCAGACGGCTCAAGACCCCGACTTCACTACGGCTCAAGACCCCGACTTGCGGCTCAAGACCCCGACTTGGACGGCTCAAGACCCCGACTTGGACGGCTCAAGACCCCGACTTCGGAAAATAAAAGACGAGCTAAGTGACTGAATGCATAGGCAAGTCTGAGAAGTTATCCACAGCGGTAAACTTCTTATAAACGATCTTAAAACGAGAAGAAGCTACGCCCGTTGGGCTCCGCGAAGAGAAACAAGGACCCGCGCTAGTCGCGCGGAAGCAATCAGGGGGCTTCGCCCCCTCCATCACCCCCACGAAGGGGCTACCGCCCCTCGACCCCGAAGACGGCTTTTAGAAAACGTCCGTGGCCTACCCCACCCAAGTGCCCAGCTCGAAGCCTAGTCGCTTCGAGCGAGCCTGGTCCCTTGGGAACGGAAACAGCAACGCCGGCTACGCCGCGCTAACTGGGGCTCCGCCCCAGCCCCCGTTGACACAAACGAAGGCCATAAGAGAGAGCAAAACACCGTACAACGACGGATACAGTTACACGTACAATGCTGCTGCCCGCCTGCCTTGGAGATTCACCGAGAAAACAAGACGAAGAATCACACCACCACTCCGAACCACCCTCTCCCAACGTGGGGGAGGTAGAGAGGGTGGTTCGGAGTGGTTTTGTGAGGAGGAAGAGAGTGGGGAGAGGTCAAGGCAGGCGGGCAGCAGCATGGGTAAGAGGGGTGTGAGTTTTGATGAATGATGAAGATGGAAAGACAGAAGAGATTTTGGTGAGGGTTGGGGGAGAGGAAAAAGAAAAGAGGGGCGATGGGCGTCGAGGAGCAAAGGGAGCGGTAGAAATTTCGGCTAGGGACGTCGAAGTTTTGGAGTGGGTTTGCGATCATTATTTTTCGACGAAGGGGATTTTGCTGGAGCGGTTTTTCGCGGAGGCAAAGTTTCTAACGCTGGGAAAGCAGACAGGGCAGTACGGGTCGCGGCGGATTACGAAGCTAGAGCGGGAGGGGTATCTACAGCCGTCGCGGTATCGGGTCTTGGGGCAGGTGCCACTGCTGCTCTCGCCGCTCGGCTACAAGCTCCTGCATGGCCAAGGGCGAGCGGTAGAGCACCACCCCGTCTCTGACATCGACATCGCCAACTTTGAGCACGACGTTTGGGTGCAGCGGCTACGGACGAAGTTTGAGCTTGGCTACGGCGCCGAGCGGTGGCGGCCGGACCGGGTGCTGCAACGGATTCACGCTGAGAAGAAGCTGCCCTATGTCCCTGACGCGCGGTTTTACGTCGGTGGTCAGGCGTGGAACCTCGAAGTTGAGCGGACGCCGAAGAGGAAAGACCGGCTCAAAGAGATTCTAAAAGTGCGGGCCGAAGGCAGCTCTAAGACGCGGGTCTTGTACGTGCTCGACCGGCGCTTTTCAGACTTCTACCGCGAGCACATGGCGGTGACGGTGAACCCCGGCTGCTTTTTCATCACGCATTTTGACGATCTGGAGCAGGCGCACTGGGTCGGCAAGGAAGGGGCCGCGCTGCCCCTGAAAAAACTGTTTCAAGTTCAACCGAAGGTGGGGGAGCCGAATGAATCCGTTCGACATGCTTAGGGGAGTGTTTTCGTTTGGCTTGATGTTGCTGATGGTGGTCTGCGCGCCGGGCATGTTGGCGGTTCAGAAGGCAGGCGGTCTGCGAGCGCACAAGTGGCTGATGCTGCGCGTGAGTGCTGGGGCGTGGTTTCTCATCGGCGGCGGTTTCTTTCTGCTCGTGAGCGTCCCGTGGGCGGCGAAGCGGTACAACGCTGGGATTTCGACGCTCACGCACGCAGGAGGCGCGCCGAGCGTGCTCGGCTTCTTGGCCGTGCAATGGCTCGTGTTCAACGCGATGTTCGTCGTGGTTCCATATGGTCTGATTTACAAAGGCTCGATTGAGAATCAGGCAAGCAAGCAGGGTCTTTTCGCTGGGATCGTGGCGTCGTTGCGCCGGTTTTGGCCGCAGAAAGAGAACACTGGGTATGTCGCGCTTGGGCGCTTTCGCGCCAACGGCGCGCCGGTTTATCTCGGCGGCGATCGCAAGATGCACACGCACATCGTTGGCTCAACTGGCGTCGGCAAGACCGAGGCGATTAAGAAGCTCATCGAGAACGACATACGTGCAGACTTTCCGGTGGTGTGGATCGACGGCAAAGGCGACACGAGCAACGCAGCGTGGTTTGCCGCGCAGGTTGCGCGCCACGGCAAGGAGCACCGGGCGCGGTTCTTTCTGCCGAGCAAAAAATTCGGCAGCTACAACGCCTTTCGCCATGGCAACGCGACGGAGCTGACGGATAGGCTGGTGTCGTCGCTCGATTGGTCGGAGCAGTATTACAAGAACGCGGCGAAGGACTTTTTGCTCGGCACGTTTCGCGCGCTGCTATCTCAGCCACGCGAGTTCACGCTCTCAGACGTGTACGAGGCGACAACGCACGCGAAGTCGCTTCAGCGGCTCATAGCCGAGAGCAAAGACCCGCAAGGGACGGCGATCTTATCGAGATATGCGAGCAACAAGGACAAGCAAAACGTGTTGCACGGCTTGTCGGCGCAGCTCTCTTCGCTGGTCAATTCGTCGTTTGGAGAAATGCTCTTGGGCGGGACCAACGACATCGACTTTCGCGAGGTCTACGAAAAATCGATGTTCGTTTACATCGGCATGCCGGTGACGGCGGCCGAGGAGTTTTTCCCATCGGTCGGCAAGATGATGATCGCCGACTTGAACGCACTGAACTCGGCGATCGCAGGCGGGCAGCTCAAGCGGTTCGATGGGCTTTTTTCGCTGGTGATAGATGAGTTTTCTAGCTTCGTGACGCCGCAGTTTGTGAAGCTTCTATCGCAGGCAAGGTCGCAAAATTTCGCCATCACGATCGCACACCAGACGCTTTCCGATCTGGCTAAGCTCAGCGTTGAAACCCAGAACGAGATCATGGGGAACACCAACATCAAGATGGCGCTTCAGCTCGACGTGCCGAGTGATGCAGAATTGTTTGCCAACGTGCTCGGGACAAAGAAGGCCCTTGAGCAAACCCATCAGACGCAGTCGGGGATTTTGGGTGAGGGGCTTTCGGGCATGGGCTCGATGAAGGTCGTTGAGGAGTACATCATTCACCCGAACCAAATAAAACAGCTTGGGATCGGGCAGGCAGCATTCATCCGCAAGCGACCGTTTTCTTATGGCGTTATAGACATCAACCAGGCGTGGCAGCCGGAGAGCAAAGAGGCCGCGAACGAAGCGCTCACCCAGCAGCTCTACGATCGCGAGCGTGAGGGGGCGGCGGAAGCATGGAGCTTGCGGCCGCAAGCTCCGCTAGCGAGCGTCGAGACGTTCGCGCAAGGCTCGCAAAGGGTGAGGGAAAAGAAGCAGCGGCCAGCACTCAAGCCGAATGTGGAGAAGGTTGCGCCGTCTCCGGTTGAAGACGAAGAACCGGCACGAGCTCGTCCGAGGTCGAAGGCGTCGTCTGCGCCAGTGATGATGGCGAAGCCAAAACAAGACGACGACACCGAGTGGTGACGCGGGCACCCATGGGCACCCGCAGAAAGAGCCGCCGTTTTCTTGCGGGCACCCACGGGTGCCCATAGGGTGGCCGCATGTTGACGATCGCTTTGTGTGGACAGAAAGGCGGGGCCGGTAAAACGACCACCGCGACCAATCTTGCCGCCGAGCTGGTAACGCGAGGTAGCCGCGTGTTGCTGGTCGACGCCGATCCGCAGGGTAGCGCAAGTTGGTGGGTTGCGAAGGCGCGCGAGGCGAAGCAGCCTGCACCAGAACTCGCGCACGGCGACGATAGCATGCACAAGCGCCTACCAGCGCTCGCCGACCGCTTCGACGTAATCGTGATCGACTGCCCTGGTCGGCTTTCATCCGTCGTGCGCTCGGCTCTTGCTGTCTCTGATATTGCGATCTTGCCGTGCGGCTCTGGCGCCCTGGATGGTTGGGCGTTCGTCGAGACCGTCAAGCAAGTACGCGAAGCTCAGCGCCTACGTCCGAAGCTCCAGGCGTTTGCTCTAGTGGCACACGTCGACATGAGGCGTGCCATCGGTCGAAGTGTGCACGAGGTTATCAAGCAAGCGAAGATCCAAGTGCTCGATGCCGAATTGATCGATCGAGCCGAGTACGAGGAGGCGCCGTGGGGCGGACAGGGCGTGACAACGTGGGCGCCGTCCAGCCAGGCCGCTGAAGAAGTACGCGCGCTCGTCGATGAAGTTCTAAACCTGAGAGGGAAGCAGCATGGGAAGAAAAAGGCCGTCGGTTAGTCTCGCTAAGCCGGCTGAACCGTCTGTGCCGTCGGAGCTTGACGATTACGTCCACTCTGAAGAGCCGGACGCGCGGCCTCACGCGCGCCGTCAAACGGCGGCGCGGCGACAGCCCGATAAGCGGGACAACATGCGCCGTAAGGGTCGGGACGGATCAGAGCTGGCGCGTGTGAATGCGTGGGTGCCTGCGAAGTTGGCAGAACGTCTTGAGTCATACGTATTGCAGGAGCGCCGCGAAAAAGGGGCCGTCGTTGGTGATGCACTAGAGATGCTATTCAAGCAGCTCAGGCGGGGTGAACGGGCACCCGTGGGTGCCCGCGCTCGATGAAGGTAGGCATTTTTTGCAAGGCGCTGGTGCAACGCGGTCACCTTGGCGTTATGAGCTGATCAAACAAAAAGAGCCCGAGCGAATTGCGATCGCCCGGGCTCCAAGTAGCCCGGAGGCTAGTCCGAGCATGAATGCGAAGATAATCACCACAAAGCCCGCACAGCAAGAGCAGGCGTTCGCCAG
>JADYYD010000505.1 GCA_020853845.1 Candidatus Melainabacteria bacterium | reverse complement strand
TAAAAACAGGCGAATCGCTGGAATTGGGAAAACGCGCTCTTACACATTTGCGCGAATCGGCTCACCGCATCGGCAGCCATTTGCGAGATATCAAAGATTGCTGCCCGTCCAATGTCGAATTCGAAGTTCTCGATATTCGCGATCAAGAAGCGCGCACGGTCGGCGGCATTGAAGGAGCCAAGCCGGTGGAAATGGTGTCCTGCCATTCGACGCACGGACCGGGCGAACCTTGCGATCAGTCGGATCGGTCCGATGCATCCGAGGCATCCGATTCATCCATTTCATCCGATACAGCGGCGCATGCGAACGAAAAGCAAGAGATAGTGAAGCAGTTAGAGGACAAGCATGTGCCTCTCGATCAAATCGCGCGGGCGGTGGAGGCAATTGCCGATCCCACTGCCGTCACGCAAGTGCCACTGATCTCGCGCGGTTTCGATGATGAGTCGGCGATGGAAGAGTTGATGCGACAAGTGTCCCTGACTCGCGCTCAAACAATCGATCGACTTGTCGCAGATGCGCGAGCCGCTAAGGCAGAAGCAATCGGCAACAGCGATCGTGTCCCGCTTCCCGGCGAAGCAGTCCCGGGCATGCAGCCGATGAATGTAAAAACCGGACCAATGCAAGCGGCCGCCAATGTTGTCGATGTTCAATCGAAAATGACTTCGCAGAAAAAAGCGAAAGCAGATGGGCAAGCGGAAAAAACAGCCAAAGCGGAAAAGTCTGAAAAAGCGAACAAATCATCCGGAAAGAAAAGCGGAAAAGTGTTGGAAAAGGCACTGGAAAAGGCGAAGGAAACCGCTAAAAAACGGCCGCGCAAATTTACTAAAAGCGAAACAAGATTGCCCGCCGCTCCCAAATCGGAAAAGAAACAGCCCGAAGAAGACTTGAGCGAGCTGACGTTTGACGACGCCGATTTCGACTTCAATAAAGCAGCCAAGAAAAAGACATAGAATTGCGCGTTGATGAAATCGTCAGCGTGAAGATTGCGTGAACGTCTCGGACATGGAAAGCGCGGCTAGCACAAGGTTTTCAGCCTCTTCGAGTGCTCGCGACGTCATTCAAAGTGTTATGGAATTCCAGACCACTTTTGTGCCCGCCGGCGGCGGTATCGCATGTGCCACCAACGAGCGTCACAAAAGTTACGTCGTTCCTCATTATGAGTGGTTTTTCGCCAGGGACGTACTGGGTGAAATGTCCGTGATTTACGGAAAAGGTGTTTTTCCCGCCTCTTGACTAGCTGCGCTATCCGACATCCTGTGCGGTTAATGGCGTTACAAACGTTACTCTCGGACCGGTTTGCGGTCTTTCTTTCCAGGCGACTGTCATCTAAACGAGAGTGGCCTTCGTAAAAGCTCATGTAGTGCGCTATTCCAGCCTTGATCTTAATAAGCTCATGAAGTGGTTTGCTTCAAAGTCCGAAACATATGGTTTTTTGCGGATTTTGAATTGCGCCGGCTCTCGGCTAGGTTGTATTCATCATTCCTTAATCTTTCTGTCAGCACTTTCATCCCAAGTCCACCACAAATAATCACTGTTTCGGGCAACAGAGCCTCCCCTTCGCAGGGAACAGCGGCACACGTGTTTGAAGATCTGCATCGGGCGGTTCTCCAGACAAGTGTTTGACGCTGGCGCTCTCTTTCCCGAAGCAGTGATGGCTTGCGCGAACTTGTAAGCCACACTCGAAAACGCGATGCGAAGTTTCTGTTTTTCCCGTGTCGTTCATGGGAGAGCTTCGCTAATCAACGCGTTTTCCCAGGGTTGGTCGAAACACACCAGCTCTCAATGCCCTGCAACATCGCGGCTCACCCTGCGGTGTTCTAACTCGTATTTCCATGGAGGAAACTATGGAATTCATGAACCCAGTCTATCTGTGGTTGCTTTTGGCGCTGCCTGCGGCCTTCGCGGTCTGGTTCTTCTGGGGACGCCGTTCCCATACGCTGAAGAACACGCAGGTTTCGCGCGTCCGAGTCAGCACCAAGGCCGGCACAGCGCTCAGCGCTCTCATCTGGCTCAGCAAGGGCTCCCTCTGGTCAGCCCTCGTTCTCGGTCTGGCCGGCACGGTCTTCCCGTTCAACAAAATCGGCACGGACTCCGCCGGCGTCATCTACATGACGATCGACACATCCGGTTCGACCAAGACGGGCGGCGTGCACTTCCCGTACGAGAACTGGCTCGCCTTCTACTTCGACCCGCGCACCAATCCGAAGTACAAGCCGCCGACGGATAAGCCGGAAGATGCGGCACGCGCCGCTCAGCCGGTCGACACCGAACTCGGTGCCGCCCGGGTGTTCATCGAGCATGCCGGCGGGCTGCGTGTCGGTCTGACGGTGTTCGACTCGAAGTTCTTCTATACCTATCCGGCTACGAAGAACCCCGGAGTCGCCATCAGCGTTCTGGACCAGATCCGTGTCTACACCGAAAAGTACGGTGGCGGCACCAACTTCGACGGTCCCGTCAACGGTGCCGGTGAAGACGGTGCTTTGCAGGGCGCGCTGCGCGTTTTCAACAAAGAAGACGGCAACGCCGTGCGCATCTACATCATGGTCACCGACGGTCAGGCCAGCATCAACGAGGACCGCGCCAAGGAACTCGCAGCCGCGTACAAGGAGCTGGGCATCCACTTCTTCGTATTCGGCGTCGACCGTCCCTGGGCCGACCTCGAAAACTCGAGCCTGCAGCCGATCATCAAGTTCGCGCAATCGGTCGACGGCACCGTCGTCCGCGTGCAGGACGAAGCGGCGTTCAAAGCGGCTATCGGTCAAATCGAAGCACTCGCTCGCGCGAGCGTGCGCACCGTGTACACAAAAGAGCGGCAGGACTCCCTGCTGTTTCTGCTGATGATCGCGGGCGTCAGCTTCGCATCGTGGATCGGATTGAGCGTCGTCCGGCGCTCGACCCTGTAACTGGAGGAACTACGACATGAAAAAGTTCGCACTGCGAACCCTGCCATTCGTCGTGGCCTGGGCAATCGCGCTCTATCTCACGCCGACTGTCGTGAAGTTGGCGCAGTACACCGACGTGCAGACCCACCTCTACGACCAGGCCATCGACATGGCTCGCAACGAGGACCCCAAGATCGCCGGTCAGGCGCTGCAGGTCTTCATGGAGTCGTACAAGGTCTTCAAGGGTCTCGAACCCAAGACCTGGGCGGAGCGTTACCTGTTGCCGCAAGGCGATCAGGAAATGGCTGCCCTGGCGATGTTCCATGTGGGCAACATGCTGCGCGCGGCCAACAAGAACGAGGACGCGCTCAAGGCCTACGTCGAATCTCTCCGTCTCAATGCCGGTCAGCGCATGCTGCTCGGTGTGTCGGCGCGCGATGACGGCAGTCACCAGTATGCACGCGACTTCTGCGTGACGCCTGGCGACAAGGTCGGCATGGCTCGCCCGGTAAACGGTGACGACTGCCAGTTGCTCAGGCTCGAGAAGCAGGCCGACGACACGCGCAACAACCTGTTGTCGCTGTTGTCGGAGCATCCCGAGCTGGCGAAGCTGCTGGAAGAACCCGGCAAGCTCGGACCTCCCGGTCAGGGCCCCGGCAAGCCCGGCAACGGTCAGCCGATGCCTGGCGACGACACGGGTAAGCAGCCCGGTCAGGACAATAACGACGCCATCTGAAGGAGGCGATTATCATGGATCAACTCTGGCAGTTTTTGCAGAGCATCCACTTCGAGAATCCCCACTTCATCTGGTGGAGGAGTCCCGTAAGTGTCGGATGCCTTCTGCTCGTAACATCAATCGGTGTCACGGCCGCTCTCTGGTGGCTGTGGTACCGCGGGCGCGTGCAGGCGATCAAGGACTACGGTACGACCGAGCTGGTGACGCGCTGGACGGCGTTTCCCCGGCTGCGTTCCGCCTTGTTCGCTCTGGCTGGTCTGGTATCGATACTGGTGCTCGGCTTGACGGCCGCCACCATGCCGTACCAGAGCGAGGGCGCCGTCAGCGTGCCGGCCGGCTCGCTTCGTGTGGTGGCGCTGTTCGACGTGTCCCGCAGTATGGGCGCGGAGAATCGCGACGACCCGGCGCTGTACGGCGCCAGGAGCTGCACGATGGTGGAAGGTCCTTGCGGCAGGCGTGTCGAGACGGCGCGGCTGATTCTGCAAAAGCAGATCATGCCCGCTATCTCCGGCAACCAGGTCGCAATCATCACGTTCTCGATGATTCCCGTGACGAAGTCGTTCCTCAACAACGACTTCGACCCGCTCAACTACATCCTGGACAACGGGTGGGTCGACGTGGGCACGGCGATGGGCGACGGCACCTATCTCGCCAACGGCATCAATGCCGCGGTGAAGATGTTCGAGCGCGAACCCGCCGAAAACGGCGAGACCAACGTCATCCTGCTTTTCACCGACGGCGAGAATCACAGCACGCCGGAGGAACTGCAGGCGGCTATCGATGCGGCGAAGAAGGTCAATGCGGTCTTCATCATCGTCGGCATCGGTTCGACCCAACCGTCGTACATTCCGCTCTACGACGGCGCAGGCAAGCCCATCTACAAGGACGGGCAGCGGGCGTATCACATGATGTCGGATGGGTCTGTCGCCCAAACCGTCCGTGTGGACACGTTCTTGAACGGACTGGCGTCGCAGACCGCTGGTCGCTACGTCATTGCCGAACCCGGCAAAGCAGTCGACATCGACTGGCCGGCGTCACTGGCCGGCTCGCGAGTCGAGGTCGCCAAAAAGTACTGGTACCAGCCTCTGGTGGCCGGGATGCTTGGCGTTCTTGCACTCATCTGGCTGGTGGGACCGCTGACAACGCGCGTGCGCGCGTTCGTCGAGGCAGGCGTGAACAAGCGTGGCCGTTAAGGTCGCGCTTGAGCATGTCTCAACGTGACTTCCGACTGAAAACGCCGCACTCGCGTTGGCTGGCAGTACTGGTTTCCACCAGGGTTGCCAACCTCCGCCTGGCGGTACCCCTCATAACACATGTGAAAGAAGGAAACTCGCTATGACAACGATGAAGTTCGATAGCAATCACCGCCTGGTCTTCGACATCAACATGATCAAGAACCGGGTGCACAAGGACATGCTCGCAGAAGAGGGCAAGGTCATCGTCGGCTACAAGCGGGAGCTGGTGCTCATCAACCTGCTCTTCACCGCCGCCGGCCACGCCATCCTGATGGCGAACTCCGGTCTCGGCAAGACCAAGATCGCCAAGGTCATGCCGCTGATCATCGAGGGCTGCAAGGAAGCCCGCTGCCAGGGCACGCCGGACGCACTGCCGTCGACGGTGATCGGCTACCCGATCGATACCGCCGATGGTGAGCGCGTGTGGCGTCACGGTCAGGTCCCCGGTGGGCCGGACGGCGCCAACTTCCTGCTCGTCGACGAGGGCACGCGCTACACGCCCCGTCTCTGGGCCGCCTTCCTGCAGATGCTGGAAGAGCGCGAGAAGACCGTCGAGGACGTGACGATCGAGATGCCCGATCTCTTCGTCGGCCTCATCACCTGCAACTTCCCCGCTCCCGGTCAGGGCACGGTGGAGCTGCCGAACGCCGCTTACGACCGTCTGATGTTCAACATCCAGTGGGGCTACCCCTCGCTGGAAGAGCTGACGACGATCGTCAAGGAAGCGCAGATGCTGCGCATGCCGCGCGGCGAGCGCCAGATGGTGCGCACGGTGACGAGCGTTTCCCAGCTCCTCGCCATGCGCGAGGAGGTCCATCAGTTGGCCACGGGCGTCGGTTCGTCGGTGAACGAGTACATCGCTCGTCTGTCGTACGGCACCAACCCCTACGTCGGCTTCATGGACAAGTGGGAGACCCCGAACGGCAAGTCGTACAAGGACATGGTGGAAGTGGGCGGTTCGCCGCGCTGCGCCATGGACCTGAAGATGGCCGCCGCCGCTCTGGCCCACGCGATGGACAACGACACCGTCCGTCCGGAGCACGTCAAGGCCGTCTTCCCCGAGGTCGCGCGCGCCCACACCAAGATGGGTCAGACTGCGGCTCTCGGCAAGAAGAAGGTGAAGGTGGACGACCTGATCACTTCGATCCTCCTCAACACCCAGCCGTAATGGTCGTGTATCGAGCATGATGCCCGCTTGTTCAAGAACCGGCTCGAATGCTTATTCGGCTGGCTCGAAGACTGGCGGGCACAGGCAATTTCACTCAAACCAAAGGTGGATAGAATCATGACTGTCGAAGACTTAATCCAGGACATCTTGTCCGGGGTCTTGTCGGTCGGCATCGAAGTCCCGTGGCGCACGAACGCTCCCGATTACTCGGGCAGCGAGCGTGACAGCGAGACTTTGGGCGACTCCGGCTTTGACCTTGCAGGCATCAAGGAGTGGGAACCCGGCGACAGGCTGGCACCACGTCCTACCGCGAAGACCGGCTGGCGTACGAAGTACACGCTGGTTTTCGAGCAGCCGCGCGACCTCACCGTCTACGTGCTGGTGGAAAATTCGAAGTCGGTCGACTTCGGCGTTGTCCGCCACACCAAGAAGGAGCTGAGCGCCTGGCTGATGGGCAGCGTGTTGCAGAACACTGCCTGCACCAACGATTTGCTCGGCTATTCGATATGGTCGGGCAACAAGATCCATCAGCTCCGCACGCATCGTCCGGCGGGGCGTCTCATCCAGCAGGGACTCTTCGGATACCTCGACGAGGACTCCGATGAGGACGGCTTCGACGAAGTCGAGGGGCAGTCGGGACTGGTCCAGTCGCTCGAGCGGCTGCCCACGGACCGCCGTTGCCTCGTCTTCATCATCTCCGACTGGCAGAACTACAGCGACGCCGACAAGGATGCGCTGGAGGCTGCGGCGGAAATGCACGACGTCATCGCTCTGGTCGTCGGCGATCGCCGCGAGCGCGAACTGCCGGACGGCACAGGCTTCCGTGATCTCGAGGATCTTGGCACGGGTGGTGTTTCCGGCATTCACCTCAGCGACAAGACCCGCCGTCAGTGGCGCGAAAGCTTCGACGCTGGGCGTCAGGAGCTGCGCAAGACTCTGGTCGACTTCGGATGCTCCATGCAGGAGTTCTGGACCGACCAGGATGTCGACGGGCTGAACGAGACAATTCTGCCTATCTACTCCGGTCACAGACCCAAGGAGAATGACAATGAATCGAACTCGTAGAATCTCTTTTGCAGCGTCGCTGACGGCTGTCGCCTTCCTGGCGATGTCTGTGACGACTGCGGTGAAGGGGCAGGCTTGGGAGGACGGCGGTCACGGTAACGTCGAGCCCACCCAGCCTCCGCCCTTCTGTGTGGTCGAAATGCCGAAGGGTGTCACCCAGGCGGCAGCCTCCAATCCGGGCAAGGCGCCTCCCCGGACGCCGGCGCAGATCAACGGTCAGGCGCAAGCCGAACCGAGTCAGGAAGAAGCCGTTCCCGAAGTTCCGCCCGTGCCACCGCTGGTGGTGCTGCCGGAGATGAAGGTGGACTGCGCCGGCGGCAAGATCAAGCTGATCATCTCCGCTCGCGTCTACGGCTGGCAGGTGGGCGACGTCATCCCGCTGAACATCAAGTTCATCGTGCAGGATGGCGCCACGGTCAATCTGGACCCGCTCCGTCAGGGCAAGATCGCTCTGGAGGATACCTTCAAGCAGTCGTTCGAAGTGGCCGGCAAGCCGGTCGTCGTCACGACCAGGAAGAACGGTGTCACCACCCACGATGTCACCATCGAGGTGCGCCAGTTCACTATCAAGCCGCATCTGCGCTTCACGATGCAGTTGCCGTACTCGGTCGACAACAACCCGGACGGCACGCCTCGCAATCAGCTTTTCGCGACGCCCGAGTTCGTTCTTCTGAACAACATCGACGGCGGCTACGAGAACATGAAGCGTCCAATGACGATGGGCAACACGGAGATGGTCAAGCCCCGCAGCGCGTGGCTGGTCCCGCCTCTGGCCATCGTCGTCTTCCTGCTGTTCGCAAGCTGGCCCGCCATGGCTTGCCTGCGTTACGTCAACCGGGTCCGCGCCCGCAAGACCGTCTCGCGTGAAGCGGCAGCCTGGCTGGCCATGCACGCCGCCGTCAAGTCCGGCCAGGAGATCGGCTTCGGCAAGACGCACTACAAGCGCATCGGCAATGTCGTGCGCACGTTCATGGCGCCGGTATATCCGGGGCTGGAAGGCATGACGCTGGCGGAAATCGAGGCTCTGCCCGATGAGCCGCAGGCCAATGTGGTGAAGAGCGTGTTCCGCAAGTTGGACCGCGTGCTCATCGAAGATCGCGCCCTGGCGGCCGCCGAGCAAGCCCAGCTCCTCAAGGAGGTGGACGAGCTGATCAAGCGGCCCTATTCGATGTAACGGACGGCGCCAGCCGTCCGCTGTGTAGGTCGGGCGGCAG
>JADYYD010000504.1 GCA_020853845.1 Candidatus Melainabacteria bacterium | reverse complement strand
TGCGTTTTTTCTTACTGCGATCGCAGCTTCTAGCCGCAGCAGCTTCCGCCGCTTTTTCTTTCATCTTTTTTTGGTTCGGCCTCGTTTTCGTTAATATCTGTAGTCTTTTGTTTTTCGTCGTCAGGCTTGTTCTGCTGCTTGTCGAAATCTTTTTCCTTGTTCTCTTGTTCATCTTCCTGTTTCAGTTGCTTATCGTCAGCCATTTTAAATCTCCTCATTTTTGAACTTTGAAAGCCTGGCGTTTCTCATGTGACAGGCTGCCTTACCATTGCAAGACCGGGTTTTCTAAGGGCGGTTCCTGATACACGCACTAAGTTTTTCCGGTCCGATATTTAAATGAGTCAATCGGTATGGAATTCCCAAAAGTCAAACGGGGTAACGCTTTCACGTCACCCCGCGGCATGATGCACAAGTTGCGGTCAACAATAATTCTTCACGCTTACATCGATGAGATGGCGCGCTTGAATCGTGATTTCAAATCTTCATAGATTTCGCTGGTCGTGGGAGGTGTTCCAGGTTTGCCCATGTTTTCCGCAACTCGGTACATGGAATTGCTCAAACCAAAGAACATTGGGTGAAAACCGTACTTCAGCATCTCATTGTAGGTTTGCACCGAATCCCAGTTTTGCTGCGTGAGACGGTAGATTCCCACCATTGTGCCACAGCGGTCTTGACCCTGCCGGCAGTGCACGTATACCGGTTGATTTTTTGGATCATTTACTACTTTCAGAAACTTATCGATGTGATCGTCGTTCACTGTTTTGAAGACGCTGAGAGGAATGCTAATGGATTTCATTCCCAGACCTTCGACGATTTCTTTTTCGTTTTCTATGTCTTTCTTGCCGTCGCGCAAATTGATGACCGTCTTGACGCCGGCCGCTTTGAGTGCCGTAAAGCCTTGCTCCGAAGGCTGTGCTCCGCGCAGAAGAAATGGAGTTACGACGCCGAAGTTAGGGATGACTTGTGAAAGAACTTGTGCTGTCGCAGATGTATTTGTTGTCGGCAGAGGAGCTATTTCTTGAGTGGAATTCGCTTGTGCCGGAAATTGACCGAGAAAAACAGTGGACGAAACCAGTAAGGACGCCACAAAACCAAAGCATCTTGATGCCATAGACTAAACCCGCCGTGAGAAACGCAACTAGTTTTTTTATCCTAACATCGCCTGCGCAAAACCGCTTGGGAATGGCGTTGTAGCGCCTTCTCTGTAAAATGATGTTTCAATTTCGAATGTGCGTATTTTGTATGGGAACCACGCGGAGGCGGTGCTGGTCTGCCTTCGCTTGATCTGATTGTATTCAATTAGCAGAAAATTCTTTTTGCGCAGCGACGATTGGAGACAAATTTCCGGAACCTGGCGGCCACTTTTGCGTCTTTTTTGCACCGACTTGCGAGATCAGCCTATTTTGCCTCGCTTTGGAATCCTGAGCCCTGCCTGTTTTACAAAGGATTTACTCAATTGCATATTTCCGCTCGCCCATATTTGAAGTCGATGAAAACATTCACTTTGTCCATGATACTGCTAATGTTCTGCAGCGTCTTGACCGGCTGCAAAATGCATCAGGAGACTGCTTTCATGTGGCGTGGGCCGAATCCAACGATAAAGACGCTGGATAAATTGAAGGCGATGGGAATTAAAACCGTCATAAGCGTGCGTAACAACCCCTCGGAAAAAAAGCGAGCCTACGCGGAGAAAATCGGCTTGAAATGGATGACCGTGAAAACTTCCGTGATGAAGTCACCCAAACTTGAAGACATTCGCAAATTTATCACCATGGTCAACAATCCGGAAAATCAGCCTGTATATGTTTGCTGTGTGGGAGGTCGGGATCGTTCTGTTTTCTACGCCACCGCCTATAAAATCGCGGTTATGGGCGCCGATCCTCATGATGCTGTGAAGAATATGGAGGGTTCGACGTGGCACAAATTGTGGCCGGGCTTCCGCTATTACGTCGGCATTCTTCTGGCGGGAGCTAAAGACAAATACGGTTGGGCGCCCGAAGGCGCACGACCGGACCTGGCGGAAATCGATCAGAAGGTGATGGAGAAAGCTGTTTTACACGAGTCTGACGACGAGTAAAAAGCTCATCCAGAGATAGCCGCTCACGAAGTATGCCAAGCAGTTAAAATGATCAGGTTGCTCTCGTTTGAAACAGAATGGCGCTGCCTGCAGTTTTAATTCGCAAAATTATTCACGTCGACATGGATGCCTTTTTTGCATCCGTAGAGCAGCGCGACAATCCTGATTTGCGCGGCAAGCCGGTTGGTGTGGGCGGTAGTCCGTCACAGCGCGGTGTGATTGCCGCTGCCAGTTATGAGGCACGCAAATTCGGGGTTCACTCTGCTATGCCTTCGCGCACCGCCGTTCAAAGATGCCCGCATCTGGTTCTGGTGCGCCCGCGATTCGATGTTTATCGCGAAGTATCAGAGCAGATTCGCGACATATTCTTTCGCTATACCGACCTGGTGGAACCCTTGTCTCTCGACGAAGCCTATCTCGATGTCACCGAGAATAAGCGCGGGATGCCGTCTGCGACGCTGATTGCGCGCGAGATAAAGGAGAGCATTTATAAGGAAACAAACCTCACAGCGTCGGCGGGAATTTCAATCAATAAATTTCTGGCGAAAACCGCATCCGGTATCAACAAACCGGATGGGCTGACTTTGATACCACCAGAGAAAGCCGAAGGATTTATAGAAAAACTTGCTATCGAGGACTTCTACGGCATCGGTAAGGTGACAGCTCAAAAGATGCACAGCTACGGCATTTACACTGGAGCGGATCTGAAGCGTCTGAGCGAAGTGGAGCTGATTAAAAAATTCGGAAAGACAGGCAGCTATTACTTTCGAATAGTGCGAGCAATCGACGATCGTCCCGTCGAGCCCAATCGAATTCCCAAGTCCATCGGAGCCGAAGAGAGCTTCGCCGAAGATCTCGCAGATCGCTATTCGATGGTGGCAGCGCTCGAAGAATTGGCTGAAACAGTGGAGCGCCGCCTGGACAAAAGCGGCACCGGCGGCAGGACAGTCACCCTTAAGGTGAAATACGGCGACTATCAGCAAGTGACGCGCAGCAAAACGCTGTCAGATTCGATCAAAAGCGCGCACGACATCATGAAGGTAGTGCAAACACTTATGACCGCCACTGAAATAGAGCAGCGCAATGTTCGGCTGCTAGGCGTGCAGGTATCCAGTCTGGATTGCGATCGAGAAGAACAGGAATATGTTCAACTGACGATTGAATTTGCTTGAGTCCATTGGCTTAACTTGGCTGAATAACAGCATCGTTCCGCCGGTTCGTCGCTTGTCACGAAACGTCGCGCAGCCTGTAGTCATCGTAATTGAGCTGATGCGTCACATCCATCGATTCGAGAAGTCCCGGCATCGGTCTTCTAAGCGGCGCCTCTTCCATCGGCGCCATTTTCACTTCGGCACGTTGCGGCGGTACCAATACCGTCACTGCCTGTGGCAGAATCGTCACTCTCATCGGTGTGACACCACACTCTTCGCCGTCGATCATGATGGGCGCTTGAGATAATCTGGACGGATCAGCAGTTTTCTTGCCGGCCAGGAAGTTGCGCACGGCCTTTGCCATTCGCTGAAACTCCGATCTGACGCCGTGCCGTGGAAGTGACTCGACGACTGCCCCCTTGACGCGCAGGATGCACTCGGGCGCTTTTTCATCGATACTGCCCGCGGCGAAGCGAAAACCGAGATTGACGTAGTCAGTAAAGTTGACCGGATCGACAATGTGCAACTCGAGAAAGCCGTCGCTCAGGTTTCCCAACTCGTTGCGTTTGCCCATACCCAGGTCTTCTACATTGGCCATGAATATTCCGGAAGCCTGGACTTTGAAAGACATTCCTCCGGTTGTGATGCGGAACACGCGCGGCGGCATCGCTATTGTTTGTATCATTGCGCTGATATAAGCCATCAGTCTGAATCTGGTTTTGAGCTGGCGTGCAGGGCGCATAAATGCGTCTGAAATCGGTCCGACACCGGCCATGCCTGCGAAATACTCTCCGTTCATCAGCGCCATATCAATCTGTATGGGGCGGCCATGAACAAGGTAGTCGAAAGCGTGTTCAAGCGGATCTGCCAGAATGCTCTCTCGCACAATGCCAAGATTTCTGGCTAAAACGTTGCCTGTGCCAAGCGGGAAGATGGCGCATGGAATGCGGGATTTGGCTTTGGCGAGTGCTGCCAGTGCGAAGCGGACGGTGCCGTCCCCACCTGCGGCGATAATTAAATCAAGCGGTGGTTTGAATAGTGGCACCAGGTGCTCCGGTCCGGTCTCCGCCGTTGTCGGATAGAAAGAAACCAGATATTCGTCGTGCTGATTGAGTTTTTCTACTAGTTGCCCAATCCAGGTTTCCGTTTGCACCTGCGATTTGGCGGCTGGATTGTAAATTACGAGTGCATGTTTTGGCATGTGTGTGTACCCACCAGGAGTACTGCGTAAGGCGTGAGGGAACCTTAAAAGTTCCCAAACCCGGCTGGAAATGGTCGTTTGAGACTTGAGCAGCGCCGCCGGCCTGTAAAAACGCGGAGAATGCTGAAAAACGCCTATGTATGGATTTCCGGAACTTACGCCATCCCCCTGCGTCCATCCCCCGGAGCCTAATGGAGGAGCGGCGATGTCAGCCAATGCGCCGGAAGAGACGAAACAGCACGAACGCAGTTCGAGAGCGCCCGGCTCGACTGATGCATATCATCCTGGTGCGCCGTCCTGGTTGCACTTTCATGCGATTGCATTCGCTGTAGGATTCGCTGCTCTGCTGGCTCTTATCATTTTTACTGTTCTTTCCTTTTTGAAAACGCACGACAACAATTTCGTTGAGATCAGCGGACGCATCGAAGCACCCGAAACACATATCTCCGCCATTGCCGCCACTCGCGTCAAGTCGGTCCTTGTTCACGAGGGCGACAAAGTCGACAAAGGTCAATTGCTGATAGAACTCGATCCTGGTGTCGTCAATGCCAAGGTCGGCAACGTCCAACAAGCAATCTCGCAAGCCTCAAGAGCGAGCCGGCAAGCTGATCTCCATGCAGCCGCGATGTCCAGGCAAGTATCTGAGGCGCGCAAGAAATCCAACGGATTTTGGACGAGAGTTTTTACTTCACCGAAGGGTCGAGCTAAAGAAGGAGAGCGATTGCGCGGTGACATGCTGCAAGCGCGAATGATGCAGATGCAGGCGCGCACGGCACTGGCAAAGGCTAAAGCAATGTCGTCCGCCGCATCCGCCGCCAAAAGCAATTTCAAGATCACAAGCCCGGTGAGTGGCTATTGCGAGACTCGCAGCACTGAGCCTGGCGAGTTGGTGGCAACCGGGCAGGTAATGCTGACCATTGTCGATCCTGAGCGCGTCTATATGAAAGGTTACATCGCCGAGGGTGATGTAGGCAAAATAAAACTCGGTCAAGAGGCAGAAGTTTACCTGGATTCAGACAGCAAGAGAGCACTTCCTGCACACATCACGGCAATCGACTCAACTCCGTCTTTTACGCCGGAAAATGTTTATTTCAAAGATGATCGGATAAGACAAGTATTCGGAATCAAGCTCGATCTGGACCGTCCGGAAGGTCTTGCAAAGCCGGGCATGTCCGCCGACGCGAAGATCAGATTGAAGAGTCGTAGAGAATAAGGGGCAACTAAGTGACTACCTCAGTGTCGACAAAGTCAGAGGTAAAACAATCCACCGGGGCAATAATCACCGTCGAGAGACTGATTAAGCGCTACAAGGATGGAACGGAAGCGCTGAAGAATCTCACCTTCGAAGTGCAACCTGGTGAATTGTATGGTCTGGTCGGCCCTGATGGTGCCGGCAAAACAACTGCGTTGAAGATTCTTGCCGGAATCATGGAGCCTACTTCAGGAAAAATTGCGGTGCTCAATAGCCGTCCAAGTCAGGCACGGCGCTATATCGGTTATGTTCCGCAAGGTGCCGCGCTCTATCCTGAACTCAGTGTCGATGAAAATCTTCGCTATGAAGCCGGGATGCATGGAGTCGCTAAAAAAGACTTCGAGCAATTGAGGCAAACATATCTTAAGGATATGGGATTGCTGCAATTCGCAGACCGATTGGCGGGACAATTATCCGGCGGCATGAAACAGAAGCTGGCGCTGTGCTGCGCGCTAGTTACTCAGCCGAAGGTGATTTTCCTCGACGAGCCGACTACGGGACTCGACCCGATTGCACGCAGAGAACTCTGGCAGGCACTTGCAGTGCTTGGTGCGCAAGGTGTTACTGCCGTGGTGGCAACTCCATTCTTGGATGAAGCAGAACGTTGTCATCGAGTCGCTTTAATATATGACGGCGCGGTTCATGAGATTGGAACACCATCCGAATTGAAAAAGGCTCTTGGGCTAAAACGGCTTGAGATCGCCATCAAGAACGACCGCAAGTCAATTAAGGAGTTGGCAGGACTTTCCTTCGAGCATTCGGAAAATATCGTTGATATCTGTCCCTTTGGCGATCATCTCGAGGCTCTGTGCAAAGATGCCAGCCGCGGAAGAGAAGAGATTGGTATTGCTTTGTCGAAGGCGAATATCGATGTCGTCAATATCAACGAAACGCCGCCAAATTTAGAGAACGTGTTTATCACCCGATTGAAATCTCTCACAAAGAAAAACGTGCGCAATGTTCCATTCGAAGGGCTGCGGGAAAGTCATGATGCCCATTTGGCAGGGGTGCCGCTGAAAGCCGCCAATCTGACAAAACGATTCGGCAAGTTCACCGCCGTCGACAACGTAAATCTCGAATTGCATCACGGAGAGATTTTTGGACTGCTTGGTGCCAACGGTGCCGGTAAAACTACCACTATAAAAATGCTTTGCCGACTGCTCACCCCCTCCTCGGGAACAGTGACTTTGCTGGGCGACAGCAGCAACAGTCGCAGTCGAGAAATCCGCAAGAAAATCGGATATATGAGCCAGAAGTTCACTTTGTACGACAATCTGACGGTAAGGGAAAATCTCGAGTTTTACGCTGGTATTTACGAGATACCGTTTGAAGTTCGCCAACGCCAGATCAATTGGGTAGTTGATGCCTGCGATTTGGAGGAGATCAAAAACTCACTGGTGAAAAACCTTCCTCTGGGTTGGAAACAGCGCATCGCATTTGGTGCGGCAGTCATGCACGATCCGGAGATCATTTTTCTCGATGAACCGACAGCCGGTGTCGATCCTCTGGCTCGACGTCAGCTCTGGCGCTTGATCCGCGAGTTCGCCGACAGAGGTGCCGTGATTCTCGTCACCACGCACTATCTTGACGAAGCCGAGTTTTGCAACAGGATGGCATTTATGGCATCAAGTCGGATAGTTGCGCAAGGTTCGCCTCAAGAATTGAAGGCAATGCCGGAAGGCGAGCTTTTCGAAATCAAGTCGGACAACAATCAAGCGGCATTTCAAGCATTGAGCGAAGCACTGGAGCACTGGCGCGTCTCGATTTTCGGAAGCAACTTGCATGTGATTTTAGATAACTCGAAAACTGACTTGGAACACGTGAATTCAATTCTCGAGTCAGCCGGAATCGTGGTGGAGTCGACGCGCCCCATCGAGTTTTCTCTGGAAGACGCCTTCATTGATGTTGTTCAACATCAAGGTAAGCGCAAAGCATCGCGCCGAAGTATTTTGAGAGGTGACGACCATGAATAAAGTAATGGTACAAGCCAATAAAGAGTGGTGCGAGTTGAGACGAGATCGTTTCAGCCTGGCGCTCGCCTTTCTACTCCCGTTGTTTTCACTTTTCCTCTTCGGCTATGGAATCAGATTGGAGTCGAAGAACATACCTATAGTTGTTCGTGATATGAACAACACGCTCCTCAGCAGAGAGTATGTGGACAGGTTGTATGCCACCAATCTTTTCAAACCTGCTCCTTTGCGCGCCGAAACCGCGACGCCGTCAGATGCCATCAAAAGCGGTGACGCAAAAATGGCTATCACCATCCCGAAAGACTTTACCCGCCAGATTTATAGGGGCAATTCCGCACAGCCGGAAGTGCTGATTGACGGTACGGACATTTCCAATACGCAAATTATTTTCAACAGCATCAAGGCTGCGAATCTGTATTACCTTGCAATGCTGAAGGATGAGCGAATGCCCGATGCCGCAGTGCAATGGGTGAAACCTCATCTGCGATTGCTGTTTAATCCAGGTCGGGAAGAAACGTTGTTTATCGTGCCGGGCGCATTCGGTGTAATTCTCTGGATGTTCCCAGCTTTGCTGGGTGCGGTTGCCGCTTCGCGCGAGAAAGAGCAGGAAACCATCATAAGGGTATATTCGGCAAACCCGCATCCTTTGCAATTCTTGCTCGGCAAAGCGCTTGTTTACTTCGCGATTTCGCTCGCTATGGCTTTGCTGATAGCTGTGGCAGGATTGCTTTTGTTTGGGATTAAACCTGTTGGTGATCCTACACCGCTTTTGGTGGCAACTCCTCTCTACATTTTTGTGTCGGTATCCTTTGGACTCATGCTCGGCACCTGGGCAAATTCGCAGACCACCGCAGTCCAAGCAACCTCCACGCTCGGATTTTTCCCGTGTTTGCTCCTTTCGGGTTTCGTTTATCCCATAAGCAATATTCCGTTTCCCCTATCACTTTTCTCTTTGATCGTACCGGCAAGGTATTACATCGAGCTGACCCGCGATGCGTTTGTGCGCGGGTGCGGTTGGCCGGCGGTGTGGTACGTGCCTCTGGTTTTAGCCGCGTTTGCAGTAGTGCTCATCGGCATTAGTTGGCTCGGTTTGCGGCGCATGCAATTGAAAGACTGAACGAATGACGAACTGATTGAGGGGATCTTAACTAAGGAAACAAGACGAAGGAAACTAAACGAAGGAATCTCTAGAAGTGACTAGTGAACTAAGATGAACATAATTCGCGATATCAAAGGCAGCCGACTCTTGTCTCTCATTCTAAAAGAGGCAAGGGAGATAATGCGCAACCCGTATTTGCTGTTTTTGATTTTGGTGCCGCCCACAGTTCAATTGCTTATCCTTGGTGGTGCTCTCGATCCTCAAGTCCGTCATTTGTCGCTTGCCACAGTCGATCACGCGCAAACTCAGCAGAGCCGCGATCTTGTAGCCAGTCTGACCACAAGCGGAGTATTTCCGAACAACGTCTACCTGCCTAATGAGGACGCGCTGTTGTCGCAGCTCGAAAAGGGCAATCTAGATGTCGGCATGGTAATTCCGAAAAATTTCTCGCAAGAGCTCAATCGCAATAATCCCGCTGATGTCCAGGTACTGGTCGATGGTGCCGATGCTTACACGGCTGGTATTGCCCGTGCGTATGTTTTGCGAACGATTCACGACTTCACTCCTTCAGGCAAGAAAGAGCCTCGTTTTACACTTCCCAGCGCGGTGCGCACGGATAAAGTCGATAAAGCAGAGCAGATTATCGACCCGAAAGTCGACATTCTCTACAATCCGGACCAGGAAAGCAGTTGGTTTTTCATTCCCGGCATTCTTGGCGCGTGCTTGACTCTGACCGGCACACTGGTCGCTTCCGCGACTGTTCTAAAAGAGCGCGAACGCGGCACGATGGAACAATTGCTGATGACGCCGGCGGCAGGTTGGGAGATTTTGCTTGCGAAAATAGTACCCCTGGTGACCTTTTTGATGGGTGATGTTCTGCTTGCGGTGCTTGCGGCACAAATGATTTTCCACATGCCTTTCCGCGGCAATCTTTTTCTTTTTCTTTTCGCCTCGGCGCTCTATGCGTTTGTCGGCATCGGCTTCGGCATGCTGCTCGGTTCGATCTGTCACAGCCAGCGCCAGGCGCAATTGGCATCGTTTTTCATCAATATTCCGCTTATTCTTTTGTCCGGCACCGTAGTACCGCTCGATACGATGCCGCCAATCATGCAGGCAATTTCAGTTTTCGATCCGCTGCGATATTACACATTTGTGGCTCGCGGCGTGATTCTCAAAGGCGCAACATTCGCCATGCTCTGGCAGCAGGTCGGACTTCTGGCTCTGGCAGCCGTGCTCATTTTGATTGTTAGCGCCAATCGATTCCGCCGCCAACTTATCTAGCGCATAAAGCTCACGCTCAAACCCATTCATTGACAAGGGAGCATTATTGGCTAAGGTAAGTAATAAAACGAGAATTTCCCAACCTATGCTTTCACGCAATTTGGAAATACCGATTAATAACTTTCATCAGGTGTCGGACGGCATCTACAGAGGCGCTCGACCATCGCTAGAGGGTTTGAAAGCTCTCAGCCAGTTAGGATTCAAAACAGTGCTTTCTTTCAGATGGAGGAAAGCTCCGCTCGCCGTGGAGCGGATGCACGTCACCGAACTGGGCATGAATTTCATCAGTATTCCGCTGAATTACTGGAGTCTGCCGAACAAGCAACAGATTAATGAATTCCTCGATGTTATTGATGATGAGCGGAATTTCCCCATATTTATTCATTGCTTTCATGGCGCTGACCGCACTGGTTTGTTGCTGGGTATCTATCGCGTAGTCCGTTGTGGTTGGTCTTTTCAGGACGCTTACGGCGAAATGCTTGCCTGCGGTTTTCATCGCTTTCACACACAGCACTACAAGCTGGCACTCTGGAGAATGGCTCGCAAATCGGGCGAATCAGCCATATCACGGCGCTAGTCCACCCCCTTAATGTGCGTTTTTTACATGTCCGGGAACCGGCGAGGCCTCACCACGTCTCACTGGCGTCACCCAAATGGGCACTGTTCTCGAAGGAATTCGACATACGGAATTCAAAGGATTCGGAAATAGATATGAGAAGTTTGGCATTAGGCAAAGCGACCGATTCGCGTATCGGATTTGAGCAGAGGCTGCCGGTTTACTTTATCTTGCTTGTCGTCGCCTGTATCGCGCTTACAGGATGCCGTTCCGGGCAAGTGAACGAAGTCGTTCACTGGGGACCAATTCCCAATGCCAAGAAAATGGTGAAGTTGAAACAGGACGGGGTCAAAACAATCGTCAATTGCCGACTCAACAGGCTGCCTAAACTGGAAAGAAAAGCCAACGAGATTGGACTCAATTGGGTGCACATTCCCACCGGTCTATTTTTGCCGCCCGGCGATGAGGAAATCACTGCATTTTTGAATGTAATAAATGACAAAACAATGACGCCTATCTACATCTGCGATCAGGTTGCGCGCGACAGAACGCAATTTTATGCAGCCGTCGGCGGAATGGCGACAGAGAAATGGCCGGCAGAGAAAGCTTCGAAAGCAATGTACTTGAACGGTCTGCGCCACTGGTGGCCGTGGTTCTACAAATACAAAGAAGTCGTGAAAGAATACGAACCGCAAATTCACGGTACTGAGAGGAAAACTGCAGAGGCACTCTAGTCTGCGGTGATCCAATCATGATTGGAAAGGGTCGGGAGAAATTCCGACTCTTTCTTCTCCTTTGGAACATAGCTTTTCATGCATGCTTGAAGGTTTTGCCATTCCCTTTCTTTTTTACGATAGTAACTTCTACCGAAACGTTCAAAACGGTTGCTATCGCTGCGAGAATGGCCGATAGATTATCCATGTTCGGATTGCCTCGTTCGGAAAGCATTCGATGAACGCTTTTCGATGGGCTTCCAACATGCGCCGAGAGGTCCTCAAAGCCTACTGTGGCATTTACCAAATCGCGAAGAACTAGACGAGCTGTTTCCGGCTCTCCAATGAGAAATAGGGAGATGGCTTCATCTAAAAGAGCTTGAGCAAACTCCGGATCTTGTTTAATGCGATTTACAACAGTTTCTTTGAAATCACGGGTCAATGCCATGCCGCTTATCTCCCTACTCTTATCGCGGATGGTAACATATGTGTTACTCGAAAATCAAGGTGCAATCATCGAAGCTCGTATTAGATAAATACGAATCTCATCGGCAAAAAGTTCAAATTGATTCTTTAAATTTAGCTTGGAAGTTGTCGACCGTTCAATTTACGCTCACAAAACTGTGTTCTGACTACCTCTGTACATAGCTCACAGAGGGAAAATTTCCCTTTTTGGAAAATGCGGGTGCTGAAGGAAGGATACGGAATTGGCAAAATGTCTTTGCAGAGTGTGCAAGTCTTTCCCCTGGGCATTTGAGCTTGATTGTCGGTAAAACTGTGTTCTGCAGCAGCAATACAGGGCTCACAAATGTTGAGCGTTGGGGAAGCAAACAAATCACTCTTAGACTTCAGTGAGTTGCAAAAATTGCATTTCATCTTGACACTGAGAGTTTAGCTCCAGCCTTTTACTTTCGCATTGCCGTTAATCATGGCTTGCATCGGCACGCTGAAGAAGACGTATGGGTGTGACGGCTCCAATCCGCTCACTTCTTCGAGTTCTTCTCTGTGCTCTTTGCTGATCATGAAATTGAGCGCGCCAAGGTTGTCTTCCAGTTGAGGAAGTTTTGTTGCGCCGATGATCGTCGAAGTGATGCCGGGGGAGGTGGCGACCCAATTGAGAGCGATTTGTGCCGGTGTTCTGCCGATCTCTTTAGACATTGACACCAGTTTGTCGACAATCTTCCAGTTGCGTTCGGTGAATAATTTATCGAAACTTGGATTGCCTGTGTCCTTCATTTTCGACATTCTGCCGTTTCCGGATTCGAGCTTATCCTTCTTGTATTTGCCTGTAAGCATGCCGCTTGCCAGCGGACTCCACGGGCAAATTCCAACACCCAATTCCTTGCAAGCGGCTACGTGCTCATTTTCTATTGTGCGCTCGAGCAGTGAATACTCGACTTGCAATCCGATCAACTTATGCATGGCTTTCAAGTCGGCAATTGTTTGCATTTTTGCCAGGTACCATGCAGGCACATCAGACAATCCGAAGTAGCGAATTTTACCTTCTTTGACCAGGTCGTTCAGCGTCAGGAGCACTTCCTCGACAGGCGTAAACATATCCCAGGCATGCAGCCAGTAAAGATCGATGTAGTCTGTATTCAGCCTCTTGAGCGAACCTTCCAGCGCACGGTAGATGTTTTTTCTGCCGTTGCCCCCGGCATTGGGATTGCCGGGCTGCGCGCAGAAAGTGAACTTTGTGGCGATAATCATCTGGTCGCGCAATTTTTTTGCGTTGACAAACTTCCCGACCAGTTCTTCGCTCTTTCCATTTGTATAACCGTCAGCGGTATCAATGAAATTTCCGCCTTTGTCTACGTAAGCATCAAAGATTGCTTTCGCTGTCTCTTCGGAGCTGCCCCAACCCCAGTCTTCACCAAAGGTCATGGCGCCGAGACAAAGCGGACTGACTTTCAATCCAGAGCGTCCCAATGTAGTGTATTGATTCAGTTTCATTTCTCACCTTTTCTTTGAATCGAAAATTAGCGAGCAGCAGTTGCTAATTCGAGGCTTCGAAGTTTGTTGTTGATGTCGTCAACTTCCTCTTTGGAAAGTTTTATGTCCTGCGCTTTCAAGTTTTCTTTGGTCTGCACTGCATCGCGTGCGCCCACCAATGCGGCTGTTATGCCGGGTTGAGCAATCGTCCAGGCGATAACAAGCTGACCCAATGTTGCTTTGTGATTGTCGGCAATCGGCTTGATTGTTTCGAGAAACGCATTGACGCGCTTGATGTTTTCCGGCTGGAAGTGGACCTGGTTGGCGCGGTGATCGCCTTCTTTGAATTTGGCATCGGGCTTGAACTTGCCGGTAAGCAAGCCGCGTTGCAGCGGGCTGTAAACAATCGAGCCGATATTATGCTCGCGGCAATAAGGCAGTACATCTTTCTCTATGTCGCGCAGAACCATGCTGTACGGCGGTTGATTGGAGGCAACCGGGCAGACTGCTGTCGCTTCTTTCAGGTCGCTTACAGAGAAATTGCTGACGCCTACTGCGCGAATTTTGCCTTCCTTCAACAGTTGTTGCATCGCTTCCATCGTTTCGGAAACTGGTGTGGAAGGGTCGCGCCAGTGGCACTGGTAGAGGTCGATATAGTCTGTCTGCAGGCGCTTCAAGCTGTTTTCGCACTCTTGAATAATACTTTTCTTGCGTGCGTTGCGGTAAATGGTTTTGTCGCCGTATTCCTCATCCGACCAATCGAAGAAATGGTCGCCCTCTGTCGAGTCCCATCGCAAGCCATACTTGGTCAGGATTTGAACTTTATCTCTTTTGCCTTTGATGGCTTTTGCCACTATCTCTTCGCTGCGACCATAGCCATAAATCGCTGCCGTGTCTATCGAAGTGGCGCCACCATCTATGCTGGCATGAATCGCTTCGATCGCGTCCTTTTCTTCGGCACCGCCCCACATCCAACCGGCGATTGCCCATGCGCCGAAAACAATTGTCGATACTTCAAGATCGCTCGAACCTAGTTTGCGAAATTCCATGAAAGACTCTCCCCTGCCAGAGTTGGGTGCCGGTGTCATCATCTGCGAATCCGGTGGGTCAAAATTCTATCTCAATAAATCTCTTGAAAAATGCCACAAAGATAAAACCTGTCCGCCTCTCAGACCAGTGGCGGCATACGCGGTTTCACTTTCTTCATATATGCGGGGCTTATCCGCGACGTGCGCGTTTAATAATCGCCTTTCGGAGCTTTTCGCCCCTGTTTCTTCGAAGAATTCAGGCGCTTGCTTTCCGTTCTTCTCTGCACTGCTGCAAATGACGGCTTGGTTTTCTTCCTGATAGTCGGCGGCGTCAATACTTCCAAGATCATTTCTCGCAGCTTGTCCCGGCAGTCTTCGACATTTTTTGCTTGATCTCGAGTCTTCTGACTGGTGATGAGAATGTAACCATCGGTGGTGAGGCGAGACTCGAATTTCGCTAAAAACCGGTTTTTGACACCGAAAGGCAGGCTAGGACTTCCAGTTACATTCCAGCGTAAAACCGCCTTGCTGTTCACTTTGTTGACGTTCTGCCCACCCGGACCGCCGCTGCGAGCAAAGGTGATTTCGAACTCTTCGTCCGGAATTTCCACTGTCGTGCTGACGGATAACATAAGCTCCTCATTTGCTCTTGTAAACATGATACCTGCAAAAGTAGCATGCGTGTGTATGTACGAGATTTGCGCGATGCGGCGAATCCATATATGCTGAACTCGGTAAACGAGGTTGGTTGTGAAGAGAAAGCATTCATATTACGCGCACGCAGTGATTTTCGGCGCGTTGTTGTTGCTCACCGCAGCTCTTGCTAAAGATGGCGCATCAAAGGAATCGCCTGCAGATTCTTCCGCGAAGGTAATTGCCGCCGAGGTTGCGCGCCAGAAGAAGGATAGACAGAAGTCGATAAAACAATTGCGCGAGCTTGTGGAAAAGCAGCGCACGAAAAAAGGCTGGCTTGGTGATGGTTCTCTTCCACCAAATGTACGTGCCGTTAAAGACATTGCATATGGTGCAAAAAGCCAGAGTCAAAAGCTCGATCTTTTCATTCCGAAGTCTAGTGCGTTGAAGACCAAGGCTGGTCTGCCGCTCGTAATCTGGATTCACGGCGGGGGCTGGAGCGGCGGAGATAAAGCTGGTGGACCGATCAATCCGCTTTTGGAAGCCGGTTTTGCCGCAGCATCTATTAACTATAGATTGAGTGGCGAAGCAAAGTGGCCTGCACAATTGGATGATTGCCGAAGCGCACTTACATACATTCGTGCTCATGCTAAAGATTACGGAATCGACACGAAAAGAATGGGTGTGTGGGGCGGTTCAGCCGGAGGGCATCTGGTATTGATGCTTGCGCTGAAGGGTGAAACGCCGGACATGGATACAAGGACGGTATCAAAAGCGGTGGCACTAAAGCCGCTTGATGTTGCGGCTGTTTGCGATTGGTTTGGACCGACCGACTTAGCCCGGTATATTCGCGAGCCTAAACAAATTCAGTTTGCCGTAGAAATGATCCGTGCTTTGATTGGAACGCAGGGCAGCGCTTTCATGACCGGGTGCGAAGATGCAAGTCCTCTGCATTATGTGGGGCAGTTGAAGCAGGTGCCGCCACTGCTGATTATGCATGGCCGAAACGATCAACTTGTGCCAATCAGTCAGTCACAACTTTTATATGAGCGTATGAAGTCACAGGGCCTGAACAATGTCAGGCTGGTAAGCGTTGATGGAGGGCATGGATATCCTGGTTTTGAACTCGATGCCATGCTCGATGTGGTGAAATTTTTCAAAGTCCACTTGCACAAAGAGGAGCGCGCAGTACGCTCCTCCAAGTCTTAGCTGTGCTCTCGAGAGTGACCGCGAACGATCAACTCGCATTATGTGTATCCTAAGGTGTGGTCACTTCGGATTCTTTTTTGATTGTGGTGGAACCAAAAGGTGAAGTAGCTGAGGTTTCATCCTCAACTTTGTGCGAAGAACCTACCGGTGTGTTGACGCTCTTCACTTTGCGCTTTTGTTGGGTTACTCCGCCAGCAGCGTTCAATTTGGTCGATGTAGCGGAAGATGAAGATGCAGAGCCGGCGACATTTGCGTCGGTGGCAGATTCGGTTTCCGTTACGCCGTCCACGGATGCGCTGCGTGTTTTGGAACGCACTTTGGAATTTCCGTAGATATCACTGGCTTGTCTTTTCACTTTGGTAGATGTACCAAGGGCATCCGACTTGGTTTCGACTTCAGTCGATGCACTTCCTACGGGTGTGTCGGTTTTGATTTTCGTCGATGTGGCTTCGTCGGCATAGCATGCAGGCACGAGAGCAAACGACAAGAGTCCCAGAGAAATAGATAGTGTTTCAAAGGATCGCAACATGTTTTCCTCCATTGCGGCGGTAAGCTTGCACTCACTATTTGCAAGCAGTAGTTCGACTGCGCCGCCTCATTCAGGTTCCCTCGTTAATTGATATTCAGCAAAATTCACCTTAGAAAGTAACAGAAGCACCTGAATGCAACAGAACTGCGTGGGAACTATTGAGGACTTTTACGTCTTTGTACTGGAGATTGCATGCCCCGGTATAAGTTTGCAATCTCCTCCAATTTTTGAATGGCAAGCAAACCGAATCGTCCTAAATACCGCAAATGCGGCATACTAGAGGTGCATCATGGGATTGCATACGTTGAACAGAGATTCCGATCGAGTCACTTCTTTTGGGCGCCGTCCGGGCATCCCCCCACGCGTGATAATCGGCTTGGTCGTTGCCGCGGTATCCGTCTTCAGTTATTTCGCCAGCACCAGTTACAACCCGATAACCCAGCAGAAGCAGCATATTTCTATTTCGAAGGAGCAGGAAGTCGCACTCGGCCTACAAGCAAAGCCTGAAATGGAAAGGCAGTACGGCGGCGAAAGTCGCGACTTGAGAAAGCAAGCTCTGGTTAAAGATGTGGGCAACGAAATCGTGGCTAGAAGCGATGCGGCAAAAACACAATATAGGTACGATTTTCATTTGCTGGCTGATCCCAGAACTGTAAATGCGTTTGCATTGCCTGGCGGTCAGGTTTTTATTACCGAAGGTTTGTTTAAACACCTGAAAACACGTGGTGAATTGGCCGGCGTGCTTGGGCATGAGGTCGGTCACGTGGCGGCGCGGCACTCAGCGCAACATTTGGCGAAACAGCAATTAACTCAGGGACTGACGGGAGCGACCGTCATTGCTACCTACGATCCGAATGAACCGAACAGCCGGGCTTCTGCTCAGCTAGCGATGGTAGTCGGCCAGCTCGTAAATTTAAAATTCAATCGCAATGACGAACTCGAATCCGATCGCCTCGGCATCCGCTTTATTTCTCAAGCCGGATACGATCCCAGAGCGATGATCAAGGTCATGGAAGTATTGCGCGAACAGTCGCGCTCTCGCACGCCTGAGTTTTTCGCGACACACCCTAATCCAGAAAACAGAATCGAGAAAATTCAATCGGTCATAAAAGAGCAATTTCCGAACGGCGTGCCGGACGGGTTGCAGAAATAGAATCGACTTGCAGAAGTAGCAATCGAAGAATTATTTCCGCCTATTCGGCGCGCGTGAATTTCCATCGGAATTTCGGCGAGCCATCGCTGGGTCCGAACTTTGCTTCCGATGCCAATGGCGGCTGTGTAAAAACGAAAAGCGCATCGCCGTTTCTTGCAACGCTCTTAATGAGCATGCCCGAATCACCACCGGATTCGACCACGAAAACGGATTTATCCGAACCGATCATTGCCGGACAGTCCGCCACTGGGTGCGGCTGAAAATTCAAATCATCGCTTTCGCCGGCAAGTCTGATTGTGTAGCGATTCGTCGGTTTCTTTGTCTTCGGATCGATTTTGCGATCGATGACCCACTTTTGCAATCCGCCTCTATCGTAGTCGTGAAGAAGAACATTCTGTCCGACAGTATTTCCTGCTGGTTGTAAAGCTTCATCGCTCTTCATACTGGTAATAAAGTAAGTGCCGCTGTTGGGAAGCGGATCGGTCTGCGCTTGGGCGGGCAACGATGACAGAACGGTGAATGCGAGAGCGGTTGCTAGAGCCCTGTTTTTCATAAATGCCAATCCCTACTGAAATTTGGAAACCCTTGAAAGACTAGATTATACTTATTGATCCCGTAGAATTCATTGAGTCTGTTAATTCTAAAGAGTCGGCGAGGAAAATGCATGCCGCAATTGCCGGTCCCCGAAAAGTTGAATAAAGCAAAGGGCGTAGAGATACTTCGCGTTTGGGCGGAGGAAGGCAATCTCACCGTCGTTACGAATACGAAGGTTAATGACGACCCTGCATTTTTTGGAATAGCGCTTGCTGATTTACTCAATCATTTATCTTTCATCTGCGCGCAGAAAGGCGGCAAGACGCAAGAAGAAAGTCGCAAAGAAATCATGGATGTCTTTTACAAGGAGTGTGGACCGCAATGATTGAGCTGCCGCTGCCGCAAAACATCTCCTCCGAGGAAAAAGCACGCGAGCTGATTCGTATGTGGCATTCCGATGACGGCGAGTTGACTGTCACCATTGATGGCTGGCTCGATAATCCAAACGTTTGTGGGCGCCTGATTGTAGATCTTGCAGTCTTGATCGCCAAAGATTATGTGGCGACCGGAACCTGGCGCGGTACGCTGGAAGCGGCTCTTTATCGTATTCTTTCCGCGGCTGATGTCGAAATTCAGAATCCGACGAACAGTCCGGTCCTTGAATAAGCATCGTAGGCACAACATCTTTGCCCGAGCGTCACTGCCTGTAAATAATGCCGTTGCGTGAGTACGGCTTGTTCGTGAGTTCCAGGGTTGGATACTGGTATCCACCCAGCATGATTGCGCGGTCTGGTTCCATGTACTTGATCAACTGCAAAAGCATGTCGTGTGCCTGCTGCTTTTTGTGAGCATCTGCATATGATTTGAACAAAAGCATCAACAGTGGCTCGGATTGATCTACTTGTGCAAGATCCGAACCCAACTTTTTCTCGATATAGGCGATTGCTTCGGCCTGGCGCCCGGCTTCTTGCAGCGCGGCAACATATTGCATTTGTTCCGGCCAGGCCTCCATTTCAGCTTTTAAGTAGCGGCTGTATGCCTGGATCGCTTTGTTGGTAAATCCGCAAACGCGGTACGTATTTGCCAGTGCACCAAGGGTGGTGTGAATCGCATCGGAATTCTTGCCAAACTGCTGCTCTTCAATCGCGAGGATCTTTTCGAGTGGAGCTATCGTTTCTTTCCTTATCGGATCTGTATCATCGTGAAAACTTGAGACTCTCCACTGCATGTAGGAATGAAGCCGGTTTCTCATTTTGCTAGCCTCAAAACCGCTGGCCCGGTCGAATTCGAAAGAAGCCGCCTCCATGTCACCGCGTTCGATTGCCGCGCACCCGAGCGCGATTCTTGTCGCATTCGAATGTGGGATCATATTTAAACGCGAAATGCATATGGCTAAGTTGTCACATTCGAAGTTGAGCGCATGATCTGATTTTGAAAAATAGTAGGCAGCACGCTCGAAGTATGGCAGCGCTTTGGCAGCAGGCAATGCCACCGCGATCTCCGTGTTCGCATTTGCAGCATAATAGGATATGACTTTGTCGTCGTTATACGTCAGGTATTTTGCTGCTGTGTCTGCGCAGGCGGCGTATTTCTTTTCGAGCCAGAGTTTCTGCACTTTTTTCAGCTCGGCTGAGGCGCGTTTTGCTCCGTAGTCTTTTGTTTCCATCGACGTCAATGTAGAGGCAATTCCTTGCAAAAGACCCAAAGACTCAGCTTTGAAGTAGTGCCCTCGACCGTAGTACTCGTAGGCTTTCTCGTATTCGGCAATTGCTTTTCGCCCTAATTCCGGTTTTCCAATACCAGTCGCTAGTGCTGCCTGCGCACCATAAGCCTCGCCAAGCTCTCGATGCATAGCCGCCATCATACTTGGAGGTTTTCGTAGCCGCTCTCCTTCCTTGATTGCGGAGAGCCAGTTGTCCGTCGATCGTTGTGGGTCGAAATTTTGTGTCATCGATGCTTGATCGATGTGCTTTTGTAAATTCAATTCTCCGATTGCGCGCATGCAAACGAAACCTAAAATCAAATAGGCTGTCATGCCGGCTGCAATTTTGTTTCCAAATAAATCAAGAAACCTGAATATAAGCAGCTTCTCTGCCTTTGGCGGCAACTTCTTTGTGCTTCCGTTGCAAATGCAGTCGCTGACAAGTTGAAGTGCATTCATCAACTCTCTGACATTGCGAAATCTCTTTGCCGGTTCTTTCTGCAAACATTTGATTATGATGCAGTCGAGAAGCTTTAGCGCATTATGCTCAGGCGAGTCTTTCGGAAATTGATTGGCCAGCTCGTGCAAATAATTAAGTGCCGATTGGCTGACTTTGCTGCCGACAAAAGGCGGGCTGCCCACAAGCGTTTCGTACATTATGCAACCGAGCGAATAAATGTCGCATTTCGCATCGATCTTGCTCTTGTCCAGACATTGCTCCGGGCTGAGATAGAAAGCGTTTTGCACCGGGTCTGGAGGCATCCCGAAATCGATGAGTTTGACCATGTCGGTATCGATTTCATTGGGAGTAAGAATAATTTTTTCGGGAGAGAGATTTCCATGAAACAGTTCGTGGCTATGCGCTTCAATCAGAGCCTCGCCTACCTGATTGAAGATGTTTAGAAACCGCGCTATATCCAGCCGTTTTGAGACAAGCAGAACATCGGTCAGACTATTGCCTTCAATAAGATCGGAAACCACATAAGGCGCGCCTGCCTCATCGCTTCCGCTTTCAAAAACGGTGGCGATGTTGAGATGAGTAAGTTCCGATGCCTTTTGCGCGGCGCGTTGCAATTCTTTGATTTGCAAACTGTCGCAAACACGTGCATTGAAAACTCGCAAGGCGAGAATCTTGTCGACAGCTCCATTCTTAGCTGCGTAGGTTGTGCTGAGAGCATCTTTGGAATGCTCCCATAAGATTTCGAAAGGGACTGAATCAGTGCGACTTGTGTTGGTAACTAATGGGTTAGTAACTAATAAGTCGGGAGAAACGACGGGCGTTCGCCCTAAAGGCTCTTCGCTTTCCGGCTGCTTGTGCTCCGTCTGAACCACACGCTCATCTGCGCAAGCAACAATGGTCGTCTTAGCGGCGGCACGAACCGCAACGTAAGGCTGGCGCACCTTTTGGGCGGCGCGACCCTTATTTTTTTGATTCATTTATTGTTTTGTCTGTGGTAAGAGGGCAACGGCGGAATCACCGGTCTGCAAATGTATACCAGGGTTGCCAAGAAATAAATAGGGTTTACCCTGAGGTCTGCTATTTCGGAATTGCTAATCCTTCTATGACCTGAGCATTCGGCAATTTTAAATATTCCGCCGGATGCAGCAAGACTTTTGTTGAACGGTTGCCACCGCCAGCGATGACTTGTGGCTGCGCCATAACGGCAGAGTCTATGAAGAGCGGAATCTGCTGCAGTCCAAATGGAGTGACGCCGCCAATCAACATCCCCGTTAGTTGCAACGTCTGCTCGGGAGTAGCGAACGACACTTTCTTCCCGTCCATAATTTGACGCACTTTTTTGTTGACGTCCAATTTGGTCGTCGCCAGCAC
>JADYYD010000503.1 GCA_020853845.1 Candidatus Melainabacteria bacterium | reverse complement strand
AGAAGCTTGGTCAAGCAAATCTTTTCTTTTGCTATTGCGGAATTTGCCTTGCAGGTTTTCTTTTCTCCTATTTGCGCGTGCCTGAGACCAGCAATTGTTCTTTAGAGGATATTGAGGACAAGTTGATGTCCGGCGTTAAGAGTCGATATTTAGGTCGAGAGTGATTGCTAGATTTCGGCGAGAACGCCATAGGTTCGAACTTTTACGGCTTTTCGCCCGGGCGGGGTATATCGGTACCCTTACGCAAATATGCCGAAGCATATAGTCGCACTTGCGCAGCTTTCCCTATGATGGGAAGAACGGAATTTATCTGCAAGAAAGCTTCCTCGGTGGAAGCTTTGGATTTTCATTGGAGACAACCTATGAACAGCTTCCATGTTCTCAATGTTCAGTCGTTTTTCAAGTCGGAAAGGTTTGCTTCAAAAAGTGCTGTATTAGAGGCTGAAACCAGCGAAGACGCCTTAGAGAGAAAGGTTGCTCTAGATCGATTTTTGATCATGGCTTCAGTGAGCATCATTGCTCTTCTGCTGCTGTCCGTTTTGCATCCGAATCATTTTTGTTTGACTGCTTGTTTCGGATGGGCAGGCATGTTTGTTGCCGACCGCTTGTCACGCCGCGCTAGCATGATGGTGGCACCAGCATTGATCTTCATTAACCTGATTGTTTGGCCCGAGTCTTTCATTGCGCTTCCAATTGCAGCGCTGACTATCGGCCTTGCGTCGGACTTTAACGTCGATGACTGCATACGTGATGCAATGCGCTTGTCGGGACTAGCCTGTGCCGCGCTCACGCTCCTTTGCACCCTTGCTTAACGCCAGGAATTCATCGACTCCACTTTTAATTTCAACATCAGCGACGCCAGGTCGTGCGCTTTCATTTCATACATGATTGGCGTACAGCTCTCATAGCCGTAGAAGTTTTTGTTGACTCCACGCAATTTCGCTGTGCCCTTATATTCATCCGTGAAGTTAAATCCAACTAGATGATTTCGGCCTACATAAATTGGAGCAAAGTCTCTGGTTTCTTCCCACTTTAGTTTAACGGTCTTGTAGAGGGTTTTTGTTTCGAAACCTTCTCTCGACAGTCGAATGTATGTGCTGTTCGGGAGGCATTGGACTACAAAAGTGATTAAGCACAATCCAAAAAATCCAGCCACAAGCCAACCCATCGGCTCATTATCCACGAGCATCCATATGCCACCGGCAACAAAAATAAATGCTGTAATGATGAGAAGAATTAGCCTCTTCTTTGGCGGGCGCAAAACGATTTCGCTATCCGGGTTCGGCAGAAGTTTGTCCTCATTTTTCATTATGTTCAGCGCTCTTGTTTAAAACGGTTGTATATATTGCGACAGAAGTTGAGAAGCATCATGTCGTTGCCGTGGTGTGCCATGAACGAAAGCCCGGTTGTGGTCTTTTCAGTCAATTTGATTGGAATGCATATTTCGGGCACTGCAGCCAATGGTGCCACTGACGTCAGGTTCATGTTGCGCGCACGGTTTTTCAGCAATTCCTCATCGCTCGCATCTATGAGTGGAGGCACATTTGTAGTTGTAGGCAAACATAAGATCGTGTCTCCAGCCAGGAGTTCGGAGAAGCCGTCAACAATTCGATTGCGAAATGCCGTCGCTTCTTTATAGTCTTCTGCCGTCACTGTGCTTGTAAAATCGAAACGCTCTTTTATAGATGGGCATATGTGCGGATTCGTTTCCGTTATCCATTCGCCATAATTTTTCCAGCACTCCCAGCCTTGAAAAACTCGGTAGAGCTGCGCATGTCCTTCCCATCCGTAAGGCTCCAGATGTACTTCTTCGACGGCAGAAAAATTGGAGGCGATGTTTTCAACAGCCTCTTCAATTGCTGTTCGAAGTGCCGGCATAACCAATCCGAATGTGTCTTTAGCGATCAAGAGTTTTTTAGGAAAAACTTTTGATGGACTTTCTTTCAGCAAGATTGATCCAAGCGTTTCCAACATCTCGGGGTTTCTGCTCATCCATCCTACCGCGTCAAGCTTTTGTGCGAGCGGCATGACGCCATTGACGGAAACGCGTCCGTGTGACGGGCGAAACCCATAGACGCCGCAATAACTTGCGGGCACTCTTATAGAGCCACCAGTATCGGTGCCTAATGCGAAGTCTACTAGTCCGGCCGCGACGGCTGAGCCTGAGCCGCTTGATGAACCGCCGGGAATGCGATCTGGATATTGCGGATTGTCTGGTGCACCGAAGTGGATATTGATGCCATCGACGCTGAAAGCAAACTCGTCCGTGCAGGCTTTTCCAACTAGAGTCGCGCCTTCATTTAGCAGAAGCTCAATGGTGTCGGCATTTGCTGTTGCGGGCTTATGAGTGCGAGCCCAATCCAAATTGCCGATGCCTGTGACTTCGTCTTTTACATCGAATAAATCTTTGGCGACAAATTTCAGTCCGGCAAGGCAACCGCTGCCGGAGCCCGGAATATTCAATTCTTTTATGATGCCGTTGAATCGTTTGATTGCTGTGGTCATCTAATTTCCGGGAGGTTGGTTTGAATATCCCTGGTATGGCTGTTGGGTTGGTTGCTGTCGGTTTTGAAATTGCTGCTGCTGCTGCTGCTGCTGCTGCTGCTGCATCTGCTGTTGATACTGCTGGTATTGTTGATATTGCATCTGCTGCTGTTTTTGCGCTTGCCGCTGCGCCATGAAACGCGCGAAACTTTCCGCTGTCGATGGGTCTGGTGCGAACGGCTCAAGCATCATCGCTTTCTCAACTCTCACGATCAAATCCTCCGGCATCCCTGCTGGATTGAAACCTTTGATCGATGTCGTTTTGCGCACGCTGTTGCCGTCCGGCTCGAATCTTCCAAAGGTTTCAATCGTGGTTGAACGTGCGATCACACCAGTGCCTTTTGATACCACCAGCGCTGGTCCCGTCGCTGTCTCGACAATGGAATCATTGCCGGAATGAAGGAACCGCGATTTGCGAATCAAATTGTATTGCACGGATTGTTCGGTCTCGATCGAGTTGCGATAGGGGCATCGATTCAAATGCCAGACTCGACCGTTGGAATCGAGTTGATGTCCATAGTGGAAAGTTCGATAAATCTTCTCCATCCGATTGGGCATGAGTTGTGTTTGTGTTCGATAGTCTACAAACTGGACGATGAGTGACTTGTCGACGTAAAACGTGCCAGCGATCCAGGGCGGAATACAAATCCACTCGTCAACGGGAGCGCCCATCGCCACCGCGCTCGGATTAAATCGCTGCCCAGGCATAAGCTGAGGATCGAGCGGCTGCACGGATTCCGAGTGTTCGATACCGGCCTTCAGCATGGTCGGACCCGGCGAGGATGGGGCCGGATTTGCCCCGCCTGATTCATTTTGCGCGATCAACTGGCTATTTTGAGCCTGTGCGGGTGCGTTAGCCGCAGCCGCGCATATCCCCAAAACCAACGCCATTCGCCTTAAGCGGGTGATTTTTGCCGTCATAGTAGGGAGATTATGCCACTGCGGCTGGATTTAATCTATTGGGGACCCCGAGTCCCGATGCTCGAAAACCTTCCGGGCTCGCGCCGGCCTGCGATTGGCTATTTTCTGGGCATATAGGTAAGAATGGGAGTTATTGGCTTCCCTCTTTTGTGCTCTCAGGTGTGCCCCAAAACTCGGAGTGTCATGAGTTCAAAGCGGAAAAATGCATCAGGGTCTACAAGCTGCACTCAGTCCGCTGAGCGCGTTGCCGCGCACGATATCGAGTTGAAGGTTTCAGATATTTCTGCACCAGTCGAGGCTTCCGAGCCAGTGGAGCTTGCTACGCCTGAGACGGAACCTTCAGCGGCGCCGGAAAGACCACTAGCAGCAGAAGCTTCACCTGCGCAAGAGGCGTCCGCAGTCGAAGCGCCCCCAACCGAAGCGCCCCCAACCGCTGAAACGGCACCAACCTCTGAAGCACCACCAGCGCCTGAACCTGCGCACGCACCTCGAAACCTCTCGTTGCATGCCTCTGCGATTCCACTGAGCATTAAACCAGACATGTCGATTGACTGGCCTCTGACCAGAAAGCGTCAGGTGTTCAATTTTTTCTACTTTGGTGT
>JADYYD010000502.1 GCA_020853845.1 Candidatus Melainabacteria bacterium | reverse complement strand
TCCAGTGGTCCCTGGGACGACTTTGGGCATAGATATAGAAGTACTATTGGAAGCATTCTCACGCGTGTCCCCGAAAAAGAAACCTGGAAAGAGTGACCACTCTGATGCCGGAAAGGCACCCTCAAACGGGGCTGTTCCTCCGCATCTGCGCAGCGTCTCATTGGATGATGACACGACCCTGACGGCCGATAATGTTGTCCTGCAGGAGCAGTCGAAGCGTTCTGATACGCTCGTCGGCGAGGTGATAGCCAAACATTTCCGCATCGATGCCAGGCTGGCTGATGGGGGAATGAGTACCGTCTACAAGGCGAAGGATTTGCTTCTGGGGCGCGATGTGGCGATAAAAGTGTTGCTTCCCGGGCGTCATTTTACCGAGGAAAGCCTGCTGCGTTTTCAGCGTGAAGCCAAGACTGTTGGGGTTCTGAGCCATCCGAGCATAGTTAGCGTGTACGAAATGAACACTTATGCCGAGGGCGAGCCTTACATTGCAATGGAGTATGTCGAGGGCGAGACTCTGGCCACCCACATTAAGAATGCGAACACGAGTGAGGCAAAAGGTCTGCCTGTCGAGATGACTATAGACATCATGCGTCAATGCGCGGCGGCTCTTTCCTATGCTCACAAACACGGGGTTATTCATAGGGACATAAAGTCGGGCAATATTATGCTTGCTCGTGACGAAGACGGCGCCTGGCGCGCCAAGCTGGTTGATTTTGGAATTGCACGGGCACTGGAAGAGGATGCGATCAATTTGACGCGCACGGGGGATATTTTCGGCAGCCCTCGCTATATGAGCCCAGAGCAGTGCAGAGGCGAGAAGATTGACGCGCGCTCGGACATATATTCGCTTGGATGTGTTTTTTATGAGTGTTTGACCGGCGAAGTGCCCTTCAAGGGAGGCACCGCACTCGATACTATGCGAATGCACAATGATGATTCTGCTGTTGCGCCTTCTTCCTTGCGCAAAGGAATGCAGTTGGGTGCGGAAATCGACCGCATCGTGCTCAAGTCCTTGGCCAAGGACAGGAATGGCAGGTATCAGACGGCAGAAGCGCTGGAAGCGGATTTGCAAAAACTATCGGGACTGACCAAGAGCAGTTTAGGTTCTGTAGTCGCCGGCAGTGTGCGAAAAATTTCTCTGGGCGGAAAAGGACGAAAGTCGCTGAGAGGAAAATTGTTTTTCCTCTATTTCTTGCTAAGCGCCGCGTTCTTGGTCTGGTTTGCGCTGAATCAGGGATACATCATGTTTGACGGAGTTTGGTCTGATCTCGACTACAAAGGTCAAAAGGCTTTTGACAAAGGTGAGTACAAGCAGGCCGATGACAATTTTCGCCTGGCGCTGAAAATCGCAGAAACGCTGCCGGTTCATGACAGGTCACTGAAGCTGATAGCAAGCTATACGGAGCTTGCCGATTTGGCTACTGCAAAAGACGGCAAGGACTCTGCAAAAGAGTGGATTGCGAAAAGAGATGCGCAGACTGAGTCTTCGTTAGGTGATGAGACAACTTATCGAGGTCAACAATATGCATTGTGCAAAAATGCGCTCCAAAGCTTCATCAAGGATTCGAAAGATCCGCATGCAGATAAGAGCGAGTTGAAGCAAAGAGCAAGGAACATGCTTGAAAAGTTCAATGAACTTTCGGATTTGTTTGTCACGCTCGAGTCTCTTGAAGGCGTGTACTCTTCGATGAGCCAGGCTCTTGTGGCTGCATCTCCATATCTGGAAAAAACCGATAGCAAGTCGGTTGAAGCGCTCGTCAATCGCGCCTGGCTGGGTTTTTATTCCAACGCTGCGAATCCTCGCGAATTAGTCGCTGAAGCTGAATCTTCACTGCGCGAATCGAGTGACGCTTCTCCCATTTTAAAAGCACGCTGTCTGTCGCTTCTCAGCCAGGTGCACCTGGTTCTGGGGCAAAGAGAGCCGGCCCGTCGCTGCAGTGAGGAATCGATTGAGATTTTGCGCGAGCATGCCGATATGCGATCTGATGCGGCAGTTCATGCGCTTCTTAACCGAGCCCTGGTGGAAGATGAGACGAGACATCCTGATACTGCTGATTTCTTTTTCAATCAAGCGAAATTTGAAATGCAGAAAAAGGCAGAAAGAAATCCTGGAATTCGCGAAAAATACACTCAGGTTCGCCTCAGCCTTCTTTCCAATCGTGGCGCGACTTTGCATGCTTTGCAGGAGGCAAAGGAAATACTCGATCAAGAGGAGAGGCATCCGACCAGCAGGCGACTTTTGGTCACTGCTCTTTTCACTACCGGTGCTTTGTCGGGATGGTTGGGCGCGCAGCAAGACGGAATGCATTTGCTCGAGCGCTGCGCCGCCGTTGCGCAAACGAACCGTCAACCGGCTAATTCTGCGGTTGCGTTAGATATGATCGGAGAGGTTCTGGGCGCGCACAAAAAGTACGACGAAGCGCTCCCTTACATTCGCAGGGCTCGCGATTCTTACAACGAAAATAAAACTCTATACGCCAACTCCATAGTTGCAACCTCAAACAACTTGGCATTGCTTCTGGGCAAGCAAGGAAACTTTGATGAAGCGATCCTTGTTTTAAAAGAAGCCGAGCCTCTCTTGAGTCTCCCGACTTTCGGCGCTCCCAAGTTTAAAGAGGTTCTCTACCATCGCCTGGCCTCTCTCTACGAAAAGAAAGGCGACCAGGAGAATGCGCAAATCTACAAAGCAAAATACAGCGAGAGTTTAAAACGCAAGTAGAACTTAGCGATGCAAGGGTGAAACTTGTAGGTTTCTTAGCAAATTTTGCTATTTGTTGGAACCTACCAATTGCTTATCTGCACTTTTGGATTGGGTTTCGCTCTGAAATTGCTCATCTTCGGTTGAGCCTTTAAGCGCAGCCGTCGACGCGTTACCGCCGGAAAGGGTCATCAGCACCTGATCAAAATAACCGGTGCCTACTTCGCGTTGGTGGCGCACAGCGGTGTATCCGAGCGGCTGGGAGGCGAATTCCTCCTCTTGCAGTTCAACATACGCAGGCATCCCTTCTCTTGCATAACCGTGCGCCAGGTTGAACATGCTCATGTTGGTGGCATGCCAGCCGGCAAGAGTAATGAACTGGAATTTGAAACCGTAGTCGCCGAGCGTTTCATTGAATTTGGCGATGGTCTTGTCGTCCAGATTTTGCTTCCAGTTGAAAGATGGGGAGCAGTTGTATGCGAGCAATTTGCCCGGGAACTTTTCGTGTATCGCTGCGGCAAATTCTTTCGCTTCTCCTAAATCCGGTTTTGACGATTCGTACCAGACGAGATCGGCGAAAGGCGCATAGGCTAAGCCCCGAGCGATGACCGGCTCGATACCGTTTTTCACTTGATAGTACCCTTCCAACGTGCGCTTGCCCTGTATGAATTTTTGATCTTCGGGATCGATGTCCGATGTCAGCAATGTAGCGTCGAGTGCATCAGTGCGGGCAACGATGATGGTGGGAATATCGATAACGTCGGCAGCCAGTCGAGCGGCGGTCAGTGTCCTTACGAACTGCGATGTGGGCACGAGAACTTTTCCGCCCAGGTGACCACACTTCTTTTCGGATGCTAATTGGTCTTCGAAATGAACGCCGGAAGCGCCTGCCTCAATCATGCTCTTCATCAGCTCGAAAGCGTGAACGGGCCCACCAAATCCTGCTTCGGCATCGGCCATGATTGGTACCAGCCAGTTGAGCTCGTTTTTGCCTTCAGCCGATTCAATTTGGTCTGCGCGCAAAAGCGCGTTGTTCAAACGCTTGACCAACTCCGGCACACTGTTGGATGGATAGAGACTTTGGTCGGGATAAGTTTGTTTGGAAACATTGGCGTCTGCGGCAACTTGCCAGCCGCTCAGATAAATGGATTTCAACCCGGCGCGAACCATTTGCACTGCCTGAGAGCCATTCATGGCGCCCAGCGCGACGATGTGGTGCTCGTTGTTCAGCAAATTCCAAAAATGGCGAGCGCCGATTTTCGCCAGCGTATGCTCGACATTAATCGACGGTCGCAGTTTTACAACATCCATAGCAGAGTAGTTTCTCTTGATGCCTTGCCAACGGGGTTCGGTCAGCCAAGCATCGTTAAGTTTGAGCGCTTGCTCTGCTTTGGATTGTTGCATTTGTCTATCCTCTCGGAGTGTGGGGTAAGTCTGGGAGAAACTTTCGATTGCCGCCGCGCGCTAATTTTGTTTCAAAAACTGATAGGCAGGAATGGTGAGGAAGTCTGCAAATTCTTTGTTCAGCACGAGATCATCGAGTATTTTTTCGGCGTCCGAGAAACGATTGCCGGGAGCAACTGCCAGCTTGGCGAGCTGATTTTTTTTAAGATCCAGGTACATCTTTTCCGTTACCGGCTCACCGGTGTCCAGTTTGGTTTCGGTTGAAATCCACTGCCACAACTGGGCGCGCGAGATTTCTGCCGTTGCCGCATCTTCCATCAGATTGTGAATGCCGGCAGCGCCAATTCCGCGCAACCATGACTCGATGTATTGGAGGCCGACGTCGATGTTGTTGATAACTCCCTGGCGAGTTACTTCAGCGCCATCTATTTTTGTATTCAATAATTCTTCTGCAGTCGTCTCGAAATCAGCGCGCAGATTGTGTTTTTGATTCATGCGATCGCCAAGCGCATCATCGAAAACCGCGCGCGCAATCGGCACCAGATCCGGGTGAGCGACCCAAGTGCCGTCAAAACCATCACCGGCTTCGCGTGTCTTGTCTTCAGTCACTTTTGAAAATGCTTGCGCGTTCACCTCGGCGTCCTTGCGACTCGGTATGAAAGCGGCCATGCCGCCTATGGCGTGAGCGCCGCGCTTGTGGCAAGTCTTCACAAGAAGCTGAGCATAGGCGCGCATAAAGGGAACCGCCATGGTGACCTGTGCTCGATCGGGCAGCACGAATTCCTTGTGCTGGTGAGTCTTCTTTATCAAACTAAAAATGTAATCCCAGCGACCGGCATTGAGAGCTGCTGCATGCTCGCGCAACTCATAAAGAATCTCTTCCATCTCGAATGCCGCAAGGATAGTTTCGATCAATACGGTGGCGCGGATGATACCATGCGGAATTTTCAAATAATTTTGCGAGTAGACAAAAACTTCATTCCACAAGCGAGCTTCCAGATGGCTTTCCATTTTAGGAAGATAAAAGTAAGGTCCGCTGCCGTTTTTAATCAGCTCCTCGGCATTGTGGAAGAAGTAGAGACCGAAGTCGAAAAGCGAAGCCGAACATGGCTTGCCTTCGATTTCAAAATGTTCTTCCAGCAGATGCCAGCCGCGCGGGCGAATCACGAGCGTGGCAATACTTTCATTCAGTTGATAGCTTTTTCCTTCGGGGCTTTGAAAGGACAGAGTTTTTCTAACGGCATCCATGCAGTTGATCTGCCCTTCGATGACGTTTTCCCATGTGGGACTGAGAGCATCTTCGAAGTCTGCCATGAAGACTTTTGCTCCTGAATTGAGAGCATTGATCATCATTTTGCGTTCGACCGGTCCGGTGATCTCTACTCTTCTGTCGCGCAAATCGATTGCTGACGGTCCGACCTGCCATTCGCTGTCGCGAATATCCTGAGTTTCCGGCAGAAATTCAGGCAGATGACCCTCATTGATACTTTTCTGCCGTTCTGCCCGCATTGACATAAGCTCTTCTCGTCTGCCGTTAAAACGTTCGTGGAGCGCGGCGAGAAACTTTTGGGCTTGGGGTGTGAGGACCTTTTCTACGGAGGCAGTTGTTTTGCCTTTGACTTTGATGTTTTCCATAAGTACTGCCATCCCGTATTCCTTATTTGATTGAAGTTTGCTGATTTAAATTGGCGAGCGTCTATATAGATCAAGCTCGAACTTTTTCAGCGAGGTCTGCTGTGGATATATTGATATATTGATTGAAAAGAATCAATACATCATTTTGTTAATTTCCGCTTTGAGGGCGTTTTTCCATACCCCTGCAAAAAGCTAAAAAGCCAGTGAGCGGGCTTTTTGCCAACAAATTTCGCCGATTACTTGATAGGATTACTTGATATATTGACCAGTACGGATCAATGCGTATTCGGTTCCTGTTGATAAGGGGGTATTCCATGGTCGAGTCGACTGTGATCAAAAGCGGTCTGGACGGCGTAGTAGTCGCTGAGACAGGGATTTCCGAAGTCGAAGGTCAGCGCGGCCGGCTGATTATCAAAGGCATTGATGCTGAAGAACTGGGCTTTTCTCATACGTTTGAAGAGACCTGCTCGCTGCTCTGGTCGTCCAAGGAGGACGGCGCTGAGCTGCGCAAGCTTTTCGGCAAAGCTCGCGTCGACGCGTATGAGATGGCCAAGGAAATTCTGCCTGCCATACTCCGCGACCACCCGATGGAATCATTGCGCACAGCCACGAGCCTTCTGACCAGCGGCACTCAGGTTGACAGCAAAGAATATGCCCGCATAACAGCAGCTATCGGTGTTTTTGCAGCCAACTTCTCGCGCATGAGTCGAGGTCTGAAGCCGATCGCTCCTGATGCATCGCTAAGCCACTCCGCTGACTATCTGCGAATGATCACCGACGAGACTCCGACCAAGGCAGAAATCGCGGGGATGGATACTTATCTGACAACCGTTTCCGACCACGGCATGAACGCCTCCACCTTCACAGCCAGAGTGGTTGCCTCGACACAGTCGGATAATGTGAGCTGCATAGTTGCCGCTATCGGCGCTCTCAAGGGACCGTTGCACGGCGGAGCGCCCGGACCAGTGCTCGATATGCTCAACGAAATCGGCAGTCCTGAGAACGCTGAGAAGTGGATAAAAGCCCAGCTCGACAGCCGCAAACGCATCATGGGCATGGGACACCGCATATATACCGTACGCGATCCGCGCGCAGCCATCTTCGAACAGGCGATTAGAAAGCTCGAAGAAGCCGGTCTCAAAGCCTCGCGTCTAACTCTGGCAAGAGCCGTCGAAAGCACTGCCGAGAGAATTTTGGCGGAGCGCTATCCTGAAAAACCGCTCAAAGCCAATGTGGAATTTTATACCGCGGTATTGCTGGATTCACTGAAGCTGCCCAACAACATCTTCTCGTCCACATTCGCGGTCGGCAGAGCTGCCGGTTGGTTCGCTCACATTGCCGAACAGCGGGCACTCGACCGGCTGATCCGACCGGCCTCGAAGTATACCGGCGCGTATCCTCGCTAAATTTACTGGTGTAAAAAATTGTCCGAACCAGAAGACAAATTGCTCACCGGAAGCCAGGCCGCAGAATTTCTAGGAGTCAAATCCGCGACGCTCTATGCCTACGCCAGCCGCGGCATGATTGAAAGCCAGCCCGCGAAGAACGCGCGAGAAAGAACGTATCGCCTCAGCGATTTGATCAGGCTGCGGCAGTCTTCGCGCGGTTTTAAATCGCCCAAGGATCAAGAACCTGCAGTCTGGACCGGTCCCGTAATCAAATCCGCGATTACGGAAATCCGCGAAGACGGGCATTACTACAGAGGTCAAAGCGCGCTTGATTTAGCGCGTACCGGCAAGCCTTTTGAATCGGTGGTTGATCTTTTGTGGGAAACCGGCAGCACGCAAGCTAATCAGTGGAAGCGCATGAAGCCGCTGCCGCTGCCGAAAGAACTCCGTCCGCTCGCATCGAGAGATGCAGATTTTCTAGATATTTTGAAGTTGATGTTGGTGAGCGCGGAGATGAGCGATCCTGTTTCTCGAAAATTGCTGGCTACTGATATTTTCGAAACCGCAAGACGCTTGATAGTGACTATGTCTCTCAATCTCGGACTGCCCACCAAGCGTGATAAATACCTGGCCGATGGACAGTTTCCCATCGCGCAAACTTTGCTGCATGCACTCACGGGAAATAAGTCGCGTGAAAAAGCGCAAGCGATCAATTCCGCTCTGGTGCTTTGTGCCGATCATGAATTGAACGCATCAGCATTGGCGGCGCGTATCGCCGCATCGTGCGACGCTTCTCTCTATTCTTGCGTCGAATCTGCCTTGGGCGCATTCAGCGGCAGCTTGCACGGCTCTGCCAGTCGACGCGCAGAAGACATCGTCACTACGTCTCTTAAATTCAAAGCAACGACTGCCTGGCTGAAAGACTACTTGCGTCAGTTCGAGTCGATTCCGGGGTTTGGAACAGATCTATACGAGAAAGGCGATCCGCGCGCAAAACATCTAATTTCTTGCGCTCAAGATGTTTCAAGCAAGAACACTCATTTGAAACGATTGCTGGAAATCGTTGATTGCGTGCGCGATCAGTTGGGGCTCGAGCCTAATCTCGATGTCGGGCTGGCGGCTATTTCATATGCGCTGGCATTGCCTGCCGGAGCAGGCTCGACGATCTTTGCAGTCAGTCGCTCATCAGGCTGGATAGCTCATGCGATTGAACAGCGCATGTATGGCGGCGTGATTCGTCCGCGCGCCCGGTACATCGGTAAGAGCTGAAACATCAGGCATTGAGCAGTGGCGCCGCTATTCTAAGACTGTTGAGAAGTCTTTGAACAAGACAAAAGGCAGTTGTTTTTTCTCATCGAGTATCGTCTTGCCCGTGAGTCCTATGCACCAGACGGCAAGGTAGTAGTCGCCGTTGTGTTTGATGATGATTGTCCCGGGCGAACCACTGTCGGGTTTGAGCTTAACCCTGCTCAGCGTAATTGGAAATGCTCCCGACAAATATGAATCGGCTTCGCATATGATTTTGCATTCAGCCGAAGGAGCTTCTCCTGTCTTTGCCAGCTCCTTCTGTATCGTTTCAGGAACCAGGCTCGTGTCCGCATATGGATTGGCCGGGCGAGCATTGGGCTGATTCAATTCGTCGACTGAGCCGGCGAAACGCTTTTTCTGCAAACGAAATGCGACCAGCGCATCGAACAATTCTCGAGCAATTGCTTTCATTCGTTCTTCGCATTTAATCGAAGCCATTTGAAGATCGAAATTTAGTTGTCTCAATTGAAGATTCGAGGAGGAGAAAACATTCGGTTGCGGGGTTTGTGCGCCGGCGGGCAGCCCGCCTGGAGCAACGCCAGAGTTTTGTGCGAACGCTGGAACAGCGCTCATGCAGAAGATCATGGCCGCAAATATGCAGATGGGATTTCTTTCGTGTTTGCTCATGGCTTTCAGCAAATTGTCACCGAACCGACATTGCAAGTTTAACCGATTGAGTCATTGGCAGCCGCAAGAAACAAAAAGCCGTGCCACTATATACAGTGCGCACGGCAAATGTGATATTGCTCAGTCGACTAGTGACTGCGAGCGTCCGTCGTCAGCGTGTCGTCATTGAGTTCGTCGAGCCATGATTGCGGCACTTCGACGGACCCCTTGCCTTCCAAAATGGCGGACTCTTTGAGGTCCCATAGATGGTCGAAAACACCGGCTTGTCCGGAATCTTTCTGACCGCGTCTGGCGGCATAGAGGACATTCAGACGTTCTTTCAGTCTGTCTGTGCCAACCGTCACCAGTTGTGCGGAATTTTTATGGGAATTTGTGCCCATAGCGCTTTTCCTCTTAGTCTTGGAAAGGACTTCTGTTTTCTTTATGCCCGACCTCAATGAAATTACACGCCCCCGAAATTGTCAAGCGGTGCGGTTTTTCGGATTTTATCCGGGGCTAAAAAGAGCTGCACAATTCCACAGTCAAAGTCTCAAAAAGCTGCCCTATTGTTTAGAAGATCAGTCTTTCGGAGGTGCAGATGCCAACTTTGGGAGAGACGCTTTTGGAACCACCGCACTGGCCAGGTTCAAAGCAGGACGACAATGATTCAGCTCAGGTCGGCTTATATCAACATCTGGTCGATAGCGTCGCAATTCGTCAGTTCAGTTTCAAAAATATTCCCGCGCGCTCCGCTCTTTCTGCGGAGCCGGCTGCTCTTAAGTTTGAGCAGTCCGAAAGAGAGTCGATAATCGAGCATGAGAAAACCCGCTGGACATCGATATTTGAAACATTGAAGTGGGGCGGCGGCATCTATGCGGCATACCGCTGGGCGCCACAGTTTATGCCGCCTGCGACGGCTGTGGATGGGCTTCTCACTTGGAAGCGCCAGTCCGGAGTCGACTACATCGTCTTTGGAGGACCGACCAGATCCGAAATCTTGAAACAGATGAAAGCCAGATATGCAGTCACTTGCATGGGTGGCATGGCGGCAGGTTGGGCTGCCAGTCATGTTGCCGACCAGCTTTGTTTCTCGCGCGATCAATACATGGAATGTGCAGTTGCTGGGGATCTGGCCGGTATCGGATTAGCGCTTGTCGTGCCGGGATGGAGGCAAAAAGCCGCTTCTGTAGCGGCAAGTCATCTTATCGGCAGGGCTGTCGACCATTGGAGACAACCCCAGTACTCTGCCAAATCAGGGCGGTATTAAGAAAAAACGAACAGACCCGCATTTCGCAAAGTCTGTTCATAATTCTGTCGAATTGCCATCAGGCAGTTCGGATTTCAGTCCTGACTCTGGTTGTCAGGGGTGGCTTATCAGGAGCGGCGCTTGCGTGCGGCTTCGGCTTTGCGCTTTCTTTTCACGCTCGGCTTTTCGTAGCGTTCGCGGCGCTTGATTTCAGAAAGAATGCCTGCTTTCTGAATCTTCTTCTTAAAGCGTTTAAGCGCCTGTTCGATGCTCTCGCCTTCTGCAACTCTAACCTCGGACAAGGGATATCCCCTCCTTCATAAAACGAATCTGGACCATACATAGTTGGCAGTCGGGCGATCTTAGCACTAAGACGGGAAATCAACCAATATCACTTTTAAAGGTTGCGGCCCGGTGTTACTCGGCGGCTGCTGCTGTCGCTTGCGAGATCAACTCTTGCGAGAGCTGGGGCGGCACTTGCGAGAGATGCGAGAACTTCCAGGTGTAATAACCCAGACCTTGAGTCAATGTGCGCAACTCAATGATGTAGTCCCAGAGCTCGCCGCGCGGAATATTGGCACTCACTTCATCCCAGCCCTGGCGTTCCGGATTCGGTCCATACCCGAGAATCTGCCCGCGCAAGCCGGTTACCTGCGAGAGCACGCCTGACGTGTATTGGCTCGGAATGTGGATCTTCACTTCAGCGATCGGCTCCAGAATAAATGGATGCGCTTTAGCTAAGCCATCGCGCATCGCCAGAATGCCTGCCATGCGGAAGGACATTTCATCGGAGTCGACGTCGTGAAATGAACCGTCGAAAAGGTTGACGGAAACATCCACGAGCGGGAAGTTGGCTAGAGTGCCTCGCCCAAGCGCTTCTTGTACACCTTTTTCGCAGCCCGGCACGTATTGTCTGGGCACGGAGCCACCGACAATCGATTCGGAAAACTTGTTGCCTGCGCCTCTTTCGAGGGGCTCGATGCGCAAATAGACTTCGCCGAATTGCCCGCGACCGCCGGTTTGTTTCTTGTGCCGTCCGTGCCCTTCGACCTTGGCTTGAATAGATTCTTTGTATGAGATCTTCGGCTTGTGGCTGTTGAGCTCGATGTGATACTTGCGCTCGAGACGTTGTCTCGAAAGAGTCAAGTGCACTTCTCCCTGTCCGTACAGGCAGTATTCATGCGTGTCCGGATCGCGGTCGACTTTGAGGATCGGATCTTCTTCGGTCAACTTGCCGAGCAATGTAGAAAGCTTTGCTTCGTCATTGCGGTTTTTCGGCTCGATTGCCAGCGAGTATAAAGGAGGCGCTTCCGGTGGTTCCGGCATTTGCGTCGTCTCTTTGTCGGTGACGAGAGTATCGCCGGTGCGTGGTGTTTCCAATCGAGCCAGAGCAACAATTGAGCCCGGCCCTGCCGATGCCATCGTCTCTTGTTTCTTGCCGAGCAGCCAGTACAAGCCGCCGACGCGCTCTTTCGAGCCGCCTTTGTTGACGTCGACCAGTTGAGAGTCGCCCGTGATTGTGCCGGAGAACACGCGGGTAAGCGAGAGCTTGCCGGACTGAGGGTGAATGTAGGTGCGAATCACCTGCGAGATGACCGGACCGTCTTCTTTGACAGTGATTGCTTTGCCGTCCTTGTCTTTGTATTCGCGCTCTGATGGCGAAGGACAAAGAGCAAGAATTGCATCCAGAAGAGTCGTGACACCGGCATCGGTTTGCGCGGAGCCCACAAGAATCGGCACGAAAGTACCGGCTTTAACACCGGCTTTCAAATCTTTTTCCAGCAAGTCGATAGGCGGGTCGTTGCCTTCCAGCACCATCTCCAGCAAGGTATCATCAGTGTCCGCGAGAGACTCGATCAGCTTTTCTCTGGCTGATTCGAGATCGTCTTTCAAGTCGCCGGGCACATCTGTGTGTTCCGGTTTGCCTTGTGCACCGTATTTGAATGCTTCTTTCTTCAGCACATCAACATAACCGGTCAAGGAACCGCTGATGATCGGATAGTGCAAAGGTGCAAGCGGTCTGGGTGTTTTAGTGCCCGGCATGTTCTTCAAAACCGAGAGTGTTTCTGCAAAATTCATATCCGGCTTGTCGAGCTTGTTGACGAAAACCAGCCTGGCCACTCCGATTTCCTCAGAGAAGCGCAGCAAGCTGTCCATTTGAATCAAGCGGTTCGGATCTGGTTCGACAACAAAGACTGCGATATCGCAGCCCATCATCGCGATTTTGGCTTCTTCCTGGAAGTCGATGAATCCAGGGCAGTCGAGAATGTTGAATAGGGTGTCCTGATATGTGGTGCGTCCCATCGACACTTGAGTGGAGATCTGGCGGCTTACCGCTTCCGGCTCATAGTCGGTGGTCATCGTTCCTTCGTTTATCTTTCCGCGCCTGGAGATTGCGCCTGTAAGGTGAAGGATGGCTTCCACTAGGCTGGTCTTGCCGCTGCGGTTAAGACCTACCACTGCTACGTTGCGAATCTTGGCGACACTTGTCACTGCTCTTCTCCTTGTTGGCAAGAGGGCTTGACTATATATATGACACTTATCGCTAAAGACTATCGAATCGGCCTCGATTTCTTCAAGGGTAGAGGGACGATTTAATCTGTTTATCTGCTTGCAAACGCTGTTGATCAGCGGATTGCGTTATCCAGGCGACTAAATCTTTTGCCGATCGGCCGGCTTTTTATTTTTTTGCCCAACTAATGTCACACAGTTTTGTTAGTCTGCATGCATTAAGGCAGCTCTCTCTTCTCTCCCCCCCTCACAATGCAGACACCGCCTCCGGGGCGGCACGTTTTGCGCGTGGTTCGATTGACCACAAAGGAAGCATAATGGCTGAAATGAACGTCTGGCAAAAATTGGATAAAGCCGAGCAATCTCTCAGAACCGGCGACTTCAACGGTCTGAAGGAAGCGTCAGTGATCTCGGGCGAAGGACAGTTTCAATTCATGCAGACACTCAAAGATCGTTTGGAGAACGGCAAAGCCGGTCTTCCCGATCTGCAAATAGTCGACCAGGACAAGGACGGCAGTCCCGAGAAAATCAAGGTGGGCTCGCTGACAATTCAAAAAGACGGCAAAGGCTTGTCGGTAGAAACCAGCTCCATGGCGACGCGTATGCGGGAAAGCCTCTCCAACAGTTGGGATTCCCTGAAGAAAGCAGTCGGCGAAACACTCGACATGGGCACGGATCTCAATGATGCGCTCAAACGCGCCAACACCTCCGACAGCGAACTGAACCGGCGCTGGGCAAGACAAGTCAAGCAAGCCGGAGGTTAGCAAAGGTGGAGTTGTTGAACTCGCTTACTGCTGCATCGCATCGGCATAAGAGCCGCTCTGGAATGGTGTGAGGTCGTCTTTCTGGCTCAGTCCGAGCGTGTTTCCGAAGAAGAGCTTGGCGATCTTCTTGCTGGTTGTCACCACTGCTGGAAATTGCATTCTGTAGTGCTTTTTGTCGAATACGATGAGCGGTGTCTTGTCAGGCAGGAACATCGTGAAAAGTTTGTTGGTGGTAGCCGTTCCCGGCAAATTGGCGAGGTCCGCGCCGGCGGAAAGTGCAATAACAGCCGAGCAGAAGAAGACGGGGCCGAAAAACGCGTGTACCCACATCGCTTCTTTCACTTTGCAAAGAGTATTTTCTTTAGGCGGAAAGACCACAATCCAGGGTGATAGCAGGGTAAACGGCAAGAATCCCTGCCAATACCACATTTTGCCTTGAACGCCGGCCATGAAGGACTTGTGGAAATAAACCAGCCCCATAATCATGAGCAGAATGCCGACTATCATGTTTATTTGATCTTGATTCATTTAAATGGACCCTTGCCCGTACTAGTAAGATTTTTGCCCGCTCCCGCCAGCATTTCTAGTGTACTACGTTCGAGTTACCTGCGCAGCGGCGCAATTGAGGTCTGGCAGCTCCAATCCGGCGCAATTACCGGCAACTGACCGCTTTCCCCTTTAAGCTGCTGTTACAGCGTTCAGTGCCACGGCTGGCAGCTTTCGGCGCTTGGGATACAATAACCTTCCCTGCTTCGTGCTCCCGATCCCGCCCACCTGCATTCAGGTTGTCGAGGACGGCTCCCGGGTGCAGGCGGCTAGAACCACGTCACGTCAGGAGACTTAAATATGCCATCCAGATTAAAGCGCAATCAGGCATGCGGCCAGTTGAGCATTGCCGATGTCGAGCGCGAAGTGACGGTAGCCGGATGGGTGCATGTCCGCCGCGACCTGGGTGGGCTTATTTTTATCGAGTTGCGCGATCAAACCGGGCGCATTCAACTGGCCGCCGACCCGAATCGCAACAAAGAAGTGCATCAAGAGCTGAGCACTTTGAAAAACGAGTATGTGTTGATTGCCCGCGGGAAAGTAACGGCGCGTCCGGCCGGCAGCGAAAACCGCGAAACGCCGACGGGGCTAGTAGAAATCTATCCTGATGCGGTGGAAATTTTGAACACTGCCAAGCCTTTGCCTTTCAATCTCGATCAGGGCGATGCCGTGAACGAAGAGCTGCGCCTCAAATACCGCTATCTGGATTTGCGCCGCCCGGAGATGAACAACAACCTCAGGCTCAGGCACCGGGTCACTCAGGCGATTAGACGCTCGCTGGACGACAATGGTTTTACGGAAGTGGAAACTCCGATTTTGACTAAAGCCACGCCGGAAGGGGCAAGAGACTTCCTCGTTCCAAGCCGGCTCAATCCAGGCAATTTTTATGCCTTGCCGCAGTCGCCCCAGCTCTTCAAGCAAACGCTCATGATCAGCGGTATCGATCGCTATTATCAAGTCGCTCGTTGTTTCAGAGACGAAGATTTGCGCGCCGACAGACAGCCTGAATTCACTCAGATAGATATCGAACTTTCCTTCACCGATGAAGAAGAAGTGATGGGAGTGACGGAAAACTTGCTTACTGCCGCCTTCTCGGCAATCGATGTAGAACTCAAGCCGCCCTTTGCGCGCCTTCCATACAAAGAAGCGATGGAGCGTTTCGGCAATGACAAGCCGGATTTGAGATTCGATATGGAAATCAAAGACATGACCGAAGTTGCAAAAACATGCAATTTCAAAGTATTCAGAGAGTGTGCGGATGCCGGCGGTGTGCTGAAAGGCTTGTGCATCAAGGGAGCAGCCGAAAAAGATCCGGTTTCCAGAAAAACGCTGGATATCTGGCAAGAGGCAGCGAAGAAAGATGGTGCCAAAGGGCTGGCCTGGGTGATCTTCGCGAAGGAAGGCACGCGTTCTTCAGGCATAGACAAACATTTGACTCCTGAAGAGATGGACAAACTCAAGTCTCTCAGTGGTGCGCAAACAGGTGATGTGCTGCTTCTCGTCTCCGATAAATTCGCGCTGACTGTGAACGTGCTCGGCCGCATGCGTTTGAGAATCGCAGAAGAACGGGGATTGATCGATGAAAGCCGCCACGAGCTTCTCTGGGTGGTGGACTTTCCGCTCTTCGAGTACGATGAGAAAGAAGGTCGCATGATGGCTGTTCATCACCCTTTCACTTCTCCCAATCTCGAAGATGTCCAGCATCTCGAATCAGATCCCGGAAGAATTCGCGCTCGTGCATATGACATCGTGTATAACGGCGTCGAAATCGGCGGCGGATCGATTCGTATTCACGATCAAGAATTGCAAACCCGCGCCTTCCAGGCCATCGGCATCGACAGAGATCAAGCGCGAGACAAGTTCGGATTTTTGCTCGACGCTCTCGAGTCTGGTGCACCCCCTCATGGCGGTCTGGCCCTCGGTCTTGATCGCATCATCATGCTCCTGGCCGGATGCAAGTCGATTCGCGATGTGATTGCTTTTCCGAAGACTCAGTCCGGCGGTTGCTTGATGACACAGGCACCATCGGCGGCATCAGAAGAACAGTTGAATGAAATTCATATCGTCACCAAACCTGCAAATCCCGGACGAAAAGAAAACGCCAAAGAAGATCAAATTGCTTCGGCCGTTCAGTAACAACGTAGGGGTTAACCCTGGGGTTGCCCCTGGGGTTGCCCCTGGCGCACCGTGCTAGAATGCGATTGAGCCCCAATGGGTGAGGGTCTGGTCGATTTTTTGAATGTGATGGCGAACGCTGAGAGAACGACAGCTCAGAAAAGAAAATCATCGCTGTTGCTTCGGACGGCGCTGCCAATAGCGCTTTTGATAGCGGTGCAGTGCGGTGTTTCTTCTTGCGGGGTTCGCTTGAAGACATCGACTGAATATCTGGTGGCTGGCAATGAGTATTTCAAAATCGGCGATTACAAAAGTGCTGAGAAAGAGTACAGAGAAGCTTTGAAACAAGATCCCAAAAGCGCCACTGCCAAAAACAATCTTGGCGTGATCTTGAACGAGCTCGGCCGGTATGACGAAGCGGTGACGATTTTAGAGGAAGCGGTAAATGCCGATCCGAAAAATTCAATTGCACGCTATGTTCTTGCAATGGCTTTGACGCATAAAGGCCAGTTCGATCAAGCGATGGATCATGCCCGTCAGGCGACTGAGCTTGATCCGAAGGAACCGCAGGCATATAAAGCACTCGGCGATGCTGCAATGGGGCGTGGGGATGTAAAAACCGCTGTCGAGGCTTATCGCTCAGCCACAATTGTCGATCCGACCAATGATGCCAATCATCACAGACTGGCTGA
>JADYYD010000501.1 GCA_020853845.1 Candidatus Melainabacteria bacterium | reverse complement strand
TCAAACTTACCGCCCCCGCGACAGGCAAACGCCACCGGACGGCGAGGAAGAGGGATTCAACGCGCCGGTCAAAGATCATGGCGCCGGGCATGGCATTCCATCGCCCAAGAAAAAAGGCAATGTCCTGGAAGGCAATGTCAGCCGTTATGACGTCAACTCGCAACAAAATCAGTACTCCGGTGCAGCCGGCGCGCCGCGCTTCGGCACTCCGGTGCAGGAACCTTCGGCGATTCACTATCCTGCGGCAAAAGAAGCGATCGTCGAGGCGAAAGTCTTCAAGTCGTGGCTGGAGAAAAATCATCCGGAGCTGAAAGGAACGCTAGAGTCTCAGCGGCAGACAATTATCGAAGTAAAAGGCAAATGGGATGATTCCGGCCATGCTCTCAGAACTTTCGGAATGGGCTGCACAAAGGTGCCACCAAATCGCTTGAGCAAATTCGACCTGAGCAAAAGCAAAATCCTGATCGTCGATTGCGCCGGAGAGGTTCCTCATGACGCGCTGGAAACCATCAACAAATTTGTCAGAGATGGTGGATATCTGCTCACCACCGACTGGGCGCTGGAAGGTTGCCTGCAAAAAGCAATCCCGGGCTATATCGAGTGGAACGGCGACAATACCCGCGAAACAAGGGTTGTTGATGCCTACCTTCGCACCGAAGATCCCGGTCTTACGATTGGCACGGTATCAAGAGCGCATTGGAAACTCGACAAGAAGTGCCAGTTGATGCGGGTTATCCGGCCGGAGCTGGTCGAGATTTTGGCGGCAAGCGTGCAACTGAAAACGGATGATTCAACCGGACACGGATATCTTGCCGCCAGTTTCCGGCACAAAAAAGGCCGTGTTCTTCACCTGGTCGGGCATTTTGATTACAACTCCGACAGCGCCTTCAGTAATTTGCTGCCCGACCCGGCACCGCAAATCGGCATCAGCTTGCGTCAGGCGATTGCCGCCAATTTCATCGCCGAAGCGCTTGCTCAGGGCAATTGAAACTTCAGTCGGCGTCGTTGAGCGACCAATCGTAATCGCGATAAATGACCTTGTAGGCGCGATAGTCGTCATCGCTCTTAAATTTTTCCTGCACTTCCTTTGAGCTTCGCGAAACAATGTAGCGAAGCACCACTTCCTCATCTTTAGGCGGTGGGAAGGGCATGGTCTTGAATCCGACGGCATTTAGAAAGTCGAGAGGAAACCATGAAAACAGCTTGGAGACACGCACGGTTTTTTCTTTGTGATCGAAAGAAACATTCTCCGGATTGAGAATGAACTTGTCTGTCTGTGCATCCAAAGCGGTTTCTATCGTTTTACCGATGTAGGCTTCTTTGTTGATTTTGGCGCAGCCTTTTGCAGCGCAAACCACCGCAAAGTGTATACGCGGGTCATGCAGCCGTCTGCCGATATTGTGCTCGATGTCGTTGAGACTTACGCGCCTGCCGGCAACGACGAAGAAGTAGTCGTCCCAGGCGTCGGGAATCTGGCGAAAACTGTTCTTCGGATAGAAAGGCTCGCTGCCGCTAATCGGATAATGGTCGAGCACCACTTTCACAGTGAAAGCATTGTAGGCGTTCACCCAGAGCGCTTTTTTGTCTTCTGTGGAAAGTTTTTCGTATTCGTCCTGGGTGATTTGCGCCAGCGACTTCAGATATTGCTCGAGGCGCTCCGTGTGTCCTTTCCACTTTTTGTAGTGCACAAGGTCGTTGTCGACGTACAGCTTCAGATCTTCCGAGAAGAGCGTATGCTGCAGATCGACGGCGGCATACGCGGGAATACACTGCGCTGAAACAACGGTCAGCAATGCCAGGAGATTAGTTGCTATCGCTTTCACTTAACCATCCTTTCGATCAATTTATTCAAATCATCCGGCTGGTATGCAGGTGAAGAACAGCGATTGCCGGCGCAGAGGAAAGCGGCAGCTTTGCCCAGATCAGGGAAATCGACATCGAGATTCGGAACACCTCCCTCGCTCTTGTCGAGCCAATCTATACGACGATAGATTATGGGCGATTTGACGGCGGCAAAATAGAGTTGTTGCGCCTCAGGATCGGATTTTTTCCCGACCACGGTGATATGCGCCGGGACATGAGAGAGTTCATGATCGGCTATCAAAGTTCCGGCCACAAGAATTCTTCGCTTGGCGACTATTTCCGGCGTGGAAAGATAGCGCATGGCCGACTCGGCCATCTGCTTGTATTTGGCTTCACCCGTATAGTGATTGAGCAGGTTGGCAAAACGGCATATCGATTGATTCTCTTCGAGCAGCGGTTCCGGTGCGGCGATAGCGTTGGACTTAGCCTCAGCCGTCAAAAATCCTGCCGAAAGCGCAGCCTTTCCATCGGCTGATTTCGCTGAGCCGGTGGGATGATTCTCGAAGTGGGCCGCCATGAAATCAGCGGCCTTCGTCGCCAGTTTCAACCACTTCGCGTCACCGGTCGCCTGGTAAAGCGACAAAAAAGCGCGCCCCATGGAAAGCGTGTCACCCAGAAATGGCCCGCCCTTATCGTTCTCGTCATGCCGGAATCCACCACCATCGATAGAGCGGTTGGCAATGATCCAGGCGGTCGCTTTTTCAGCTTCCTTCAGATACTCCACCTGGCCGGTCGCCATATAGAGATAAGTGACAGCGTTGATGGCCCAACCGTTTTCGCGAGAATAGATATGTTTGTCGATACGCGGAATTCCTTTTTCGCGTCGCTCCCTGTCGTTCAACTTGAAGTATTCATCCGCATGCTCGCCTGGCTTAAGATCGGCATCCTGACTGGTATAGAACGCTCCGTCCGGACTGAGCATGAAGTCGCGCAAGTATTTTTCAATCGATTTTGCACTGTCGATATATTTTTGATCCTGCAAAACCATCCCTGCAATCGAGTACAGCCGCAAGCATTCAGCCTGTGTTTCCATGATCTTTTCAAAGTGCGGATGATCCCAGTCACCACTCGTTGAATACTGATAGACCCCGCCGAAGACAGGATCAAGCAGCTTATGATGCGCATCGAGAGTCTTTCTCACGCGCTCCAAAGCATCCTTGTCGCCCTGTTTTGCAAGCTGCAGCGAAAATTCCAGGCTGTTCCAATCGAGGAACTTGTGCCCGCCGATGCCCCATCCGCCTTGTTCGGCATCGTAGCCGTCGACATGCTTGAAGGTCAGATCCTTTCTTTGCTCGGGCGATAAAATATTGCTGGAAGAATAGGTGATTGATTCCGAATCCGCCGCCGCTTCCGGTTCCGGCTTGTTGGGATTGGCGGCCAGTTGTTTGATGAGAGTTTTAAACTCATCAGAATCCATATAACCAGACCGTTTCGCCAACTCTTTGCCGTCTGCATTGAATAGGATCGTCGCCGGCCAGCCGTACTTCTCGTACTTGTTCGACAAGTCCGGGCGGGAATCTTGATCGACTTTCACCGCAATGATGTGTTTTTCCATCAAACGAGCGACGTTCGCATCGCCGTAGGTTTTCTCGTCCATAACGTGGCACCAGTGACACCAGACCGCTTCGAGATCGAGCAGGACCAGCTTGCCTTCTTTCTTGGCGCGCTGAAAGATTTCATCGCTCCAATCGTTCCACTTTACCTTCGGGGCACCATGAGCAGCCTTGGAGCTCTTTTCTTTAGCCGCTGAGTCCGACATTGCAGAAGCACTCTGCGATTGAAACGACAGGCCGGCGCACAACACCGACAGGCTGAGGGCGAAGTAACGAATTCCAGACGGTTTGAGAGTCATATTGCCAAGCTCGAAGGCGGGTATATGGGCACGAATCATAACACCTGGGGCAAGAAAGGCGCCTGCATTGCAAGTCCGCCTCCGGCCGGCGGAATTTTATCCGAGTAGGGATAGTAAAAGCTTATGGCTGACAGGGATATAGATACGGGGGTTGCTTAAAAAGGCAATTTTCCATCTGGACAAGCGTGACAATCTCTTAGCGGAAGCCGAAACGCACAACAGGCAGGAAAAATCAAATGTCAGGACGACGCACTTTCGCTGTTTCAAACCGGAGAATTTCTGCGCATACGGGTGCCTATCTATGGTTCAGAAAGCGAGCCCGGCTGAGCGCAGTGCCATCACACTCGATACTGCGCAGCGAATTCCGGCACAGGCTCAGGGATTTCCAGGGTTGCCCACCTTGACATCCTGGCGCATTTGCTACTAGACTGGTACGTAAGCATGCAAATCAGCTCAACAGTGTGTGTTTCGAGCTCTGCGGATTTGATGCTTAAGGTGAAAACAATGAAGAATCTCGAGCTAATTGCATTTGTTCTTTTGCTCATCGGTGGAATCAACTGGGGCTTAGTAGGAATGTTCAACTACAACCTGGTCACAACCCTCTTGGGCGACGGAACCACAATGACCAAAGTTGTCTACGGTATGGTCGGATTGGGTGCGCTCTACGAAGCAGTAAAATTCTTCCGCAGCAAGTGCTCCGCCTCGACTGACAGCTAGACTGCCTGAGGGTAAATCCAGCAACTAAAAACTAAACTCGTGCTGCCGAGCACATTTTAGAAGCGCGCAACCTCCACGCGCTCTAAAGAACTGCGCATTTGAATTTCCGATGCGCGCGGCTATCCACGCGGGTTGAACTAAGCTCGTACAGCCGCTGGCGGAGCCGCGCTGAACAACTGCGTTTTCGGCATCGGCTTCGGAACGGATAAAGCAACATCAATCGGAAAAATGCGAAAGATGCCGTCTTTTCCTCTCAGCCACAGCTTTCCATCTGGTGCGACAAACGGCTC
>JADYYD010000500.1 GCA_020853845.1 Candidatus Melainabacteria bacterium | reverse complement strand
TTGCCGGTGGCTTCTTTAGTGAAAACCCAGAAAGGCAGCATTGTAATGATGGTTGCTGCAGAAAACGCAGCCAGCCCTGTTGCCGCTCTTTTCCACCTAAGGCACACAAGCAGAAACGCGAGCGCAAACAGTACACAGAACATCATAACCGGCTTGGTGAGCAGCATTAGTGCGAAGAAAAAACCGGCATAAGCTAATGGAAGCAGGTGACTGAAATTTGCATTTTTTGCTTTCAATGCGATGTCGAAACATAGGCTTACTGCAAGAAGCAGCGCCGCGCATAAATTCTCTGAAACCAGTCTTTGAGTGGCAATCACAGCCGGGGGATAAAGCCCCCAGAGCAAACCTGCTGCCAGTGCCAGAAATTTGTTGCCGGTGGCGCGCCAGGAGAGGATAAAGACAAGACCCGACACCAGCGACTGAATAATGCTTTCCAGTACAGACAGCGCGTACGGCATACTCAGATGAAAAGTCTGCCCAAGCAAGATTGCTTTTGCGGCAATCAAAGGCAGGACGGGACCGTCCACAATCAGCATGTCGGCAAGCTCTTTCTGCCTTGCTTTGGACGCCTGGCCGGTAGCAGACCTTTTTTTCTCTTCGTTGATTTGCAGGATGGTTTTAGCCGACATCAGGAAAACACCCGAGTCGAACAGTTCCACAAAGCGGTCGTCCCCGCGCTTGAATGCTCTTTCCGTCGTGGAGGCGCTCACAAAGTAAGCAGAGCAAATGACCAGCAAGAAAAACCCGGCGAGCACAAATTTACTTTTGCTCTGCAGGCCCTTACTTTGTGAATTTGCTTGCATAAAACCTGGTGCCGGCGAAGCTTGCTGAAATTGCCCTCCAGCTAAGCTTGCCGAATTCGCCGGCAAAAAACATGATAAACGCTCAATCCAAGGGTTGTAATCAAGTTCTACAATGACCGGCATATTGTGGAGCTGTGACTTTCTTGATCAGAAATTCAGTATTTAAGACGCTTTTGGCAGCAATTTCGGTTTTGGCTGTGGTCGCTCAGACGGCCTGCGGCAATGTTGCACTGGCTCAGACACCTGCAGGCAGCGCGAAAAGCTCTGTGGCATCGGTGCAGCCTTCCCTGGAAGGAGGAGAAGAGCGGACTGCCGAAGACGATAGTCAAGAGATGAGTGGGATAATTCCGGAAGGAGAAGCCCAGGTGCGTGTTCGCATTTCCGTCCCCCACAAGATCCGTCCTGATAGCACAATTACTCTTTATCCATATCCCGTCAGACCGCCCAAATTGCTCAAACTTATTAACAAAATCGACGACAACCCGAAGTCGCTTCGTGCTCAGTTGTTGAACCTTGGCTACGCTCAACGCTCGTCCGACACCAGATTGTTTCCCATAGGCGGCTGGCGCTGGAAATACATCATCAATTCAGCGCTGGCGAAAAGCGGCACTCGCTCGCCGACAAATATCATCACCATGTACCCATGGACGTTCAAGATGGTTCCTTACGTCCAGACTGAGGTGCGGCGTATCAATCAGATAGAAGAAGAACGCAAACAAAGTTATGCGGCCGCGATGAAAAACTTCGAAGAGAATGGCGTCGATCTGGAAAACGAAGCCTTGCATCAAGGTCTGGCCCCTGTCGAGATTGCCATCAAGAAAGGCAAGACGACAGCCATGTCCGGTACGGCAATTGTGCCGCCCGGAACCTGGTATGTAGTAGCCACGCACAAAACTCCGAACTTGAAGTTTTACTGGCAGATACCAGTTACGGTATCAGCCGGAGAGCGCTCGACCGTTCAATTGACGCAAACCAATGCGCTCGTCATCCAGGGCGACTGGTAGTCTCACGAGTTTATAAGCCGGTCTAGAGCGTCTTTGCCAGCTCGTGAATTATCACTTGCACTGTCGGCTTAGCTTGCAATTTGGCGCGCAATGATTTGGATACTGAATCACGAATCTGCGATCTCAATTGAGCAATATCGATCGGTGGCGCATCTTTTCTTGCTCGGGCTATCAGCTCATGGATAGCACCTTTGAGCTCATCTTGCATGTCTTCCCATTCTTTCGAGAGAAGAAATCCTGAGGCTCCCGACTCGATTGTCGGTCCGCTCAAAAGTTCGCCGACATTGTTGATGACCAGCGCTACAGTAACCACGCCTTCCAAGCTTAGCGAGCGTCTTTCGTTGACGGAGAATGTGGTGACTCGCTCGCCCTGGTCGCGATTGAATAGAACCGCCTGCGCTTCGATTGTCCCAATCATCGACGCGATGCCGTTGTCGACTTCCAGTATCTCTCCATTCTTGAGTGGAAATACATTCGCTTGCGCAATGCCCCAATCCATCGCCAGTTGCGCGTGGTGCATAATATGGCGTCCTTCACCGATGGCCGGAATAAAATACTTCGGCTTGGTTATGGACAGCATCAACTTCAGCTCTTCGCGGCTGGCATGCTTGGGCATGTGCACGCCTTCATGCTTGCCATGCACGACTTGAACCCCACGAGAGAGGAATTGATCGAGAATGACGGACATTTGCCGCACCCGTCCCGGGATGATGTCGGCACTGTAAATTACAGTGTCCCCTTCTTTCACCGTCAAATTTTCATTGGTGCCGGAGGAAAGCTCGCGCATAACTTCCATCGGGTCGCCTTCCGTGCCGGTGGCGACGACCAGAATCTGCTTGTCTTTGAGCTTGCCTAAATCTTCCAGAGTAGCTTCAATCGAGCGATCGTAATTGAGATTGCCGGTAAGCGCCCCTGAAAGCGCCGTGCGGATAAGCGTCTCGCCGACGATGATCACTTTTCTGTCGTTCGCTTTTGCCAGATCGCACAAGATCTGCAATCTATGAGTGGCGCTGCCGGGAATGACGACGATGACGCGAGCCGGAGCACTGGCGATATGTTTGCTCAAGCCCGCCAGAACGGATCTTTCGGACGGACAATAGCCATGGTTTTCCACTCCTGCCGAGTTGCTTATCAAAAGCATCACTCCTTGATCGCCGACTTGCGCCAGGCGGCTGACATCGAGAAGGCGCTTATCGACCGGAGTTTGATCGAGTTTAAAACTGGAAGTGTAGATAATCTCGCCTTCAGGCGTGCCGATTCTCAGCGCGGCGGCATCAGCAATGGCATCATTGACTTTGATCCATTCGACCTCGAATGGTCCGATTTGATACGGATATCGCCATTCGATAGTATCGACTTCCGGAAACTTCTGGCCTGATTTCTCCTTTTCTTCTTTCTCAATCAGCGATTGGGTGAGCATTGCCGAGACAAATTGTGGCGCCATGATGCGCGGTACTTTCAAATGATTGAGCAAATAGGAGACACCGCCTGAATGCTCTTCATGCCCGTTGGTCAGCAGGAGGGCAAGGATTTTATCGGTATTGGCTTCCAGAAAATTGGTGTTGGGAAGCAGTAAGTCGACGCCCGGCAATCCTTCGGGTGGGTAGGCAACGCCGGCATCGACGATCAGTATCTCGCCGCCGTATGTAATTACCCAGAGCACTTGCCCTAATTCGCTTTGCCCGCCAAGAGGAATGACGGAAAGGCTGTCGTATTTAAGATCGGCGCCGCCGGTTACTATATGTGCCACTTTTCATCCGCTTGGTTGTGACGGTTGTCAGCTATTGAGCCAGTCAGGCTCAACCTTTTATGGCTGACCCGAGGGAAAGTAGTATTCGTTTTTTTTCCTGTCTTTTAAATTGTACGCTTTTACGAAAGATTGTCGAACAGTTTCGTGAAGTGTTGCCTTTGATATCGTTTGTCACCTCAAGAGCGTAAAATCAATGATTGGAGTTTTCTGGGTGTCGCGGCAGGCTCCTTGGCTGGATTACGGTTTAAAACCAGACAAAAGCGCGAGGAAACATGACTAATCCAAAAGATGTACTCAATAAATTGCTTTACCCCGTGAGCGAAGACCCCGAACGGTCTTCTTTGCCGGCCGTTATTGAAACCGATGTGGAGACGCCGGGCGCCAGCGGTTCGAAACACCGACAGTACAGCTACAAAGAGTTTCAATCTCTTATTGATGCTGCCGAGGAAACCTTCATTGGCGCGGGCGTTGAGAAGGGCAATCGTGTAATGATGTCGGCGCCCAATTCAGCCAGACTCTTAGCTTCGATTCTGGCGCTCTGGAGAATCGGGGCAGTAGCGGTTTTAGTCGATGCGCGGGTGACGCCGCAAGAAGTGCAAAACGTCGCCAAAAGGCTGAAGGTCAAGCTTTTGTGCGGTTCTTTGCGGCACGCCCCCGACTTCTTTTCAGCAAATGAAACGATGAAAGAAGCGCAAGTCGGCTTGCTTGATCTTTGCGCCATTGCCGATGCGCCTAAAAATGCGTCGTCGCTTTCAAGGCGGGAAAAGAGCGATGAAGAACTGAAAGAGCCGGCCTTCATAATTTTGACTTCCGGCACCACCGGCACTCCTAAAGGTGCGGTGCACGACCTCTATTCTTTGATGATCAATCTGGAAGAACTAGGCCAGATGGCGTCGATCAAATTGGAAATGCGTGGACTTTTGCCCTTGCCGTTGAGTCACATTTTCGGATTGGAAGTAAATTTGATCTGCGCTCTTTATGGCGCCAGCGTCACATACTGCGACCTTACACCTAATGGTTTTTTTGCCTGCATCAACAAATACGATCCGCATATCCTGGTGGGCGTGCCGACCGTGTATGCCGCCATGCTGAATATTCAAGACGGACTGATGAATATGAACTCCGCCCATATTTTGCTCTCCGGCGGCGCACCGTTGCCGGTATCACTGGCGGAAGACTTCTTGAAGAAATACGGCAAGAAATTGAACAATGGATACGGCTCGACCGAGTCCAAAATCATTGCTCTCAATCTAATCGGGCCGCATGATTCGGTAGGAAAACCAATCCCATCGGTGACGGTCGAAATCGTGGATGAGAACGACAAAGTTCTCTCAGAAGGTGAGACCGGTGAGATTACAATTTCCGGCTCCAACTTGATGCTTGCCTATGTGGACAATCCTGAAGCGACAGCCAAAGCCGTTCGCAACGGACGCTATTACACTGGTGACCTGGGGCATATTCAGGATCGGCAGATCTTCATCTCCGGCCGCGCTAAAGAAATGATCGTAGTTGCAGGCAATAAAGTTTTTCCCGCCGAAGTCGAAGATGTTTTGCTCAATCATCCGAATGCCGCTGAGGTCGCTGTTGTCGGTGTTCCTCACAAGAGTCTCGGGCAGACCGTAAAAGCAATAATTGTAATAAAAGACAAGAAATTGAGCGAACAATTGCAAGAAGGCGGAGATGCGAAAAAAGCTGCCCGGCAAGAATTGATCGCGCAGTTCAAAGATTACTCGAGAGATAATTTGAAACGCGAATTGCGCCCTATGGAATGGGATTTCAGAGCAGTCGGCGACTTTTTGCCCAAGACTCTTTCCGGAAAAGTCGACAAGAAAAAATTGGAAGAGAAGCCTGCTTAAGACATCGTCTTTCGCTTGCGAGAAGGTTCTTTGAACGCCGCCTCAATTGCTTCTTCAAACTCTTTTGCTGTTTGATATCGATCGTCGGGCTCTTTCGCCAGAGCTTTCATTACGACAAGCTCAATCGGAGATCCGCTCTGGATGTCGTCTCGCTCTGCCGAAAGCGGCGGCGGTGCTTCGAATAATTGTTTCGTCAAAATAGACTCGGCTGTTTCACCCTCGAATGGCACTTTTCCTGTCAGCAACTCGAAAAGTATTACGCCGACCGCGTACAAATCCGCGCGCGCATCGATTTTTCGATCTTTCAATTGCTCAGGTGCGATGTATGCCGGAGTGCCGATTAACTTACCGGTTTGCGTGAGGCGATGCGCTCCGGCCACCAGATACGCGATGCCGAAGTCCAGTATCTTGATGTGTTGGGTTGCGCCTTTGACGGCTTCGACAAGAATATTGTCCGGCTTCAAATCTCTGTGTATGATCCCGGCTGCATGCGCTTCGGCAAGACCGCGGCATACTTGCATCACGATGGCGCCTGCTGTTTTCAGATGCACTGGCCCGTGCCGATCGAGCGCGCGCCTGAGTGATTCACCGGCGACATACTCCATAACCAGATACGGTTCGTGATTGTTGAGCACGCCGCCGTCGTAGACTCTTATGATGTTCGGATGGTTCAGTTGCGCTGTGAGCTGGCACTCGCGTTTGAAGCGCTCGTTGGCTCTATCGTCGTTGGAGAGCCAGGCTTGCATGACTTTGATTACGACGGGTCGCTCGATGAGATTGTCGAAAGCCTGATAGACAACAGCCATGCCGCCCTGTCCTATCACCGATTGAATGGTGTACTTGCCGCCGACAGTTTTCCCAAGCAGGCGCGAGGCCTCTGCGATTTGAATGCGCGGGCGCAATTTGGGCTCGGCGCTTTGCGGCAATCTCGAGCCGTCGATCATGCAGAAATTGGCTTCTTCCGGATATTGCCGGCCGCAATTTTCGCAGCGCTTAATCTCGGGGATTATGTCTACGTTCGTGCTCATGCCGCGAGCTTCGCCTTCGTAGTGGAAGGCGCAGCCGTCAAACGGGCAATGTGTGGCGCCTTGTGGCAAAAGGCGATTACATAAGACGCAGCGACGGGTCACTGTAGCCCCTCCTGGGGCCGGCTGACGTTCAAAAAACTTCCACTCTCGAGAATAGCCATTTCAAAGCGGCATATCTCATTTGTATCTTACCCATCGCGCCGAAAAGCTTCGCTTTAAGGGCGGCGATGGAAAAGCGCAATATTTCACTGGGGAGAGCGTTGCTATTGAATATAGATCCTCAAGATTGGGACTTCCTTGCGTAGCGACTGCGAACTTCCTCGGGTTCAACGAGGAGTCTTCGAGAAGAAACGTCTTTTAGACTGTTGAACAATTTGGAGACTGTATTTTGTCAGAAAGATCAGGTGCACATGCAGATTGAAAACGCAGTGCTGTTCGGGTCTAATTTCATTTGTATCTGCAATAGACCAATCATATACTATACATATGATGGTACGTTCTGCCTACCGATTTAGACTTGAGCCAAATGGTCCACAAAATGACCGTTTGGCTCGGTTTGTGGGCTGCATGCGTTTAGTCTGGAATAAAAATCTTGAATTGCAAAAAGGGCGATTAGACCAAAAGAAAAGAGTGTTCAGCTATGCAGAATCATGCAATGGTTTGACTCAACTTAAGAGAGAATTTTCTTTTCTGAGAGATGTTCATTCGCAGCCCCTGCAGCAAGTTTTGAAAGACCAAGATCTAGCGATGAGGGACTTTCTTACCGGGTCGAAAGGCATGCCTCGATTTAAGAAAAGAGGACGTCATGACAGTTTCAGATTTCCACAAGGCGCAAAAGTCGAGCAGAAAAAACTCTATCTGCCAAAAATTGGCTGGGTAAAATTCCGCAAGAGTCGCGAAATTGAAGGCATCATAAAGAATGTGACCGTATCAAGAACCGCTGGCAAATGGTATGTGTCAATTCAAGTTGAGCGCGAAGCAGAGGTGCCAAAACACCCAAGTGTCTCTGCCGTTGGTATTGATCTCGGCGTTGCACTTTTCGCCACGCTCTCGGATGGGCAGGTGTTCATGCCGGTTGACAGCTTCAAAGTGTGTCAGAAGAAATTAGCAAAACAGCAACGCAGTTTGG
>JADYYD010000499.1 GCA_020853845.1 Candidatus Melainabacteria bacterium | reverse complement strand
GGATCTTCAGGATGTCCGAGATACTTGTGATGCGCCATATGCACGGCTCGAGAAGAGCCGAAAATAGAACCGACCGGATAAGCGCAAAACCAGGCGGCGATAAGATCGTTCCATTTTTTGTCCGGCAAGAATGTTGCATGCTGACCATCATGAGCCAGCGCCAGCAATGCACCCATTCGAGATGTGACGACAGCAAAGGCAAACAAAAAGGTGCAGAAATTAGGCAACAGCAAAAACGGAACTATGCCCAGGATCATCATCCCCCAACACCAGACGAACAGATCTACAAGCGCGCGACTAGTGCGCGGATTTGCACGCTTGAGCAACTCTTCAAGATCCCTGTCTTCGATGTTGGCGATTTCAACCGGATACAAACGTTTCCACCCTACCCAGCGAACTGATTTAACCTGCCTGACGGCAGCACGTTGCTGCAACTACCTCATTCTGGCAGTTGTTCAGTAATTAGGCAAAACTATAAGGCCAGGAGAAAAAATGTCAAGAAAACTGCCTATACGGCAAAGCGGAAGTTGATGCAATCTCCGTCGGCTACCGGGTACTCTTTGCCTTCGAGGCGCACTTGCCCTTTATCTTTGGCGTTGTTCCACGTGCCCAGCGTCTTAATCGACTCATAGGGCGCAACTTCAGCCCGGATAAAACCGCGAGCTATGTCGGAGTGAATTTTGCGCGCGGCTTCCTGTGCGGGCGTTCCCTTTGTAATCGTCCACGCTTTTACTTCGTCTTCGCCGACCGTGAAAAATGCGATCAGCTTCAAAAGCTGATAGGAAGCTTTGATAAGCTTTTCGCGCCCGGACTCGGCGATGCCCAGCGCGGTCATGAATTCGGCGCGGTCGCCTTCATCTAATTGCGCGATTTCCATTTCGGTCTTTGCGCAAAACGCGAGCACCGGGATGCCCTTGGAGTCTGCAAAAGACTGGAGTTTTTCCAGTGCGGCAATCTTGTCTTTGCCGATGTCCGACTCTTCGATGTTGGCGACGATAAGCATCGGTTTTTGAGAGAGGAAAGTGTAACCGCGAATCAGCTTCTGCTCGTCTTCGGTAAGCTCGACATTGCGCAACGGCTTTTCATTGGTCAACTCATCCTTGAATTTCGCCAGCAGCTCCTTTTCTTGTTCGAGAGCATTTTTCTCCGGACCTTTCTTACGCCCGATTTCGGCGTCGATTTTTTCAAGGCGCTTTTCCACAACCCCGAGGTCGGCAATTATGAGTTCAAGCTCAAATAACTCCGCGTCTTTGAACGGGTCGATGCGACCTTCCGGATGTGGAACCGCCGGATTGTCGAAGGCTCGAACCACGTGCACCAGGGCGTCCACCTGCCGCAGGTTCTGCATCATCGCAGGGTTGAAGCCGCTTTCCTTCGCCTGGCCAGCTTGAACACCGGCAACGTCGACCAGCTCTACCGTGGCGTAGGTGGTTTTCTTCGGCTTGTAGAGGTCCGAGAGCCATGACTGGCGTTCGTCCGGCACCGAAACGACAGCGATATTCGCCTCATTGCCGGAAAAGCCGCCTACCTGGGCGGAGCCGCCGCTAACGGCATTGAAGACGCTGGTTTTCCCCGTAACAGAAAGCCCTACAATCCCAACCTGCATGGTGTTTCCTCTTGCCTCTCTTTTCTTTCATAGCCGGGCTGGCAAACCGCCATAGGCCCAGCGAATTGCGTTTTCCTGTCTGCATGCTCTTGCATGATTTCCCAAAATGGCGGAGAGGGTGGGATTCGAACCCACGTGGCTATTCGCCCATCCGCTTTCGAGACGGCGCCGTTATGACCGCTTCGGTACCTCTCCTCAAATGCGTATTCGCAAGTTTGTAATTCTAACAAGAATAAAGCCGCACGGCACGCCTGAGGCAAAGTGCAACGTAATCGGCTTTACATGTTCTGAATTTAGCTATTGAGACTGCGTGGCTGCGGCTGTGTCACGGCGCGAAGCAATCTGGGTATTGCCCTCGGCGTGCTTGGTCAGCAGTGCCATTACTTGCGGCATGTCCGAGCGGAACTGGCGCTTGATCATGCCCTGCGGCATGAACATTCCACCATTAACGTATGTGGCGTAGGTCACTTGCGTGTGGCGACCGCCATCGACCGGCTCGAGCTTCCACCAGCCATCGACTTCTTTGAAGCTGCCGCTGAGGCGCTTCCATTCCAAGCTCTTTTTATCGGTCTCTTTCAACTCGATCACGTACTCATATGTGCAAGGCAAGCCGCTCGGCGCCACTACGTGTTTCATAATTTTGGTGTGCCCTCGATCTTCAATGACCTGGCACTTCTTCATCATTGGAAAAGTGCGGTGCGCATTGCTGTAGTCGGTGAGAACGTGCCAGACTTCGTCAGGCTTTGCTTTGATAAGAGCGTGGCTGACGCAGAACGATTTGCCGTTGTGGACTTCTTCTATGACACTGTGCGCGCTGTCAGATTTCTGACGAGCATCACAAGGTTGTGCCACCACAATCGGTTGCAAAGCGACAAGGGTCGTGACCGCAACAGCAGCCACTGAACTGATGTTTGCTTTTCTTAGCCGGGGTCCGCGCAAAGGTGCCGTCCTTCCTATAATTAGGGATCTGGGATGCGAAAGCTTATCGGGATGGTGTCGAATACAATACTGAAATTGAGTTAATTGTCAAACGAAACCACCAATCAACGTTATCACAGCCATTTGAGTCAGATCGGAAAGACATCTTAGAATCTCGATTAAACGTCCAGTTTTTCGCAGCCGTCAAGGTCTTGAAAAGCGGCAGCGGCGGAAGTTATTAGATGTTGACTTCCCTGGTTGATACGTTCGAAATAGAGAGTGAGAATTTTCTTTACCAATGAAAACAGGCTTCCCGTAAGTAAAGAATGGTTGCGAAGAATTACTGAAAGATGCATAAACACGCACTAGTGATATACAACCCCACCGCCGGAACAGCAGTCGGTCCAGATTTATGGCTTGGCGCCATCGTTCACAGACTTTGCGAGGAAGCCGACTACGCAGTCACAGTGATGCCGACCAGACCGGGCATGGATTTGCAAGAAATATTCCATCACGCACCCCATCCGGATCTTGTTGTTGCTGCCGGTGGTGACGGCACCGTTCGATGCGCACTGGGGGCGGTGGCACGCTTTCGTCCACGCATTCCCGTGGGAATTCTTCCGCTCGGCACAGGCAATCAACTGGCGCGAAATCTGGGCATTTACGAAGAAAACATTCTCGGCGATCCGCTTGACGATGCCATTCAAGTTTTGATGACTGGAAAACCGATGCCTATCGATCTGGGCGTTATGAACGGCGAGTATTTTTGTGTCGCTGCCGGCGCCGGACCACTCTCGGATGCAGTTATTTCGACCGACCACCAGGAAAAGGTCAATTGGAAGATGCTCGCCTACGCAAGCTCGATGATTCAAACGCTGGCGCTTCCGCCCGTGAATTTCCGCCTTACCACAGTCGGTGAATCGTTCATAGTCAGAGCGGCTGGGGTTTTCATCACCAATATTTCAGATCTGGGCGTGGGAAAACTTTCCGATACGGCCGAATTAAACGACGGTTTGCTCGACCTTTGCGTGCTGAATCCAACGGAGTTTCAGGATTTCGTAGAACTCGGCTTCCGCTTCGCAGGCGGCTTTATCGGCGGCAAGGCGCCTTACTATATTCGCAAAGTCGACTCATTGCTCGTCGAAGTGATACCAAGACCAGCGAAGAAAACCAGGCTGCAAGCTCTCGGATCGACGATAAAAAACATTTTTATGGGCGAGCAAGAACCAGCACCAGTGCCTCAAAAAGAAGTGATCGCAATGATAGACGGAGATGCGCACGGGACTACGCCGATGCAAATCGAAGTGATACCGCGGGCAGTATCTATCATCGTGCCGCAAAACAGAGCTTGAAATCAGTGATGCGGTTCGAGATATGGCGCTATCACAGGGGATAGTGTCATGTCGGCGATGAGCACCAGAGCTGCCGGCACCCAGGCAACTTTCCAGGCTTCTTTAGGTGAATCGATACGCGCTGCCGATTTGAAAACTTTGCCGGCAATAAGCGACAAAACGAAAAATACCGCCTGAGCGAGAAGCAGACGAATCGGCACGCTCAACCAGTAAATCATCATATCGTCGGCGGTTCTTGTCCAGTCCATCAAGAGAGGAGTAAGCCCTACGACTAAGCCAATAGACAGTGCTGTATATGCGAAGAAAAAAGCAATCGCCATGCTCGCGGCAAACAGTGATTTCCCCCCGATACTGTTGGGCTTTACCGACACTTTGCCGGCCGACACCGCCGGCGCAATAAAGCCATAGGCGAGTGGCACCACGAAAATGCAAGCTGCAAACGGTATCAGGTAGTGTTCCAATTTTGCGTCGTTCCGCCCCGAGAAAACAAAATTATCGCACCATCTCACCGTTGGCACTGACAAAAGCCAGCTCGTCATCTCGAGTCTTGACTTTGCCGTCGATGCGAGCGTCCAGCAACTGATCGAGAAGACGACCCAACTGAGGACCTTGACTGTATCCGAGCTTCAAAAGATCGGCGCCGGTGAGTTCAATGGAAACATCCCCGAGCTGTTCCAGATAAAGTTTGATCATGCGCCGAGTCAGTGAGCCGGGTCGCGCCAGGCAGGCGGCGATGGCCATCGACTCGCCGGACTGACCGTGAAACAGCCTGTAGATTTGACTGCGCTTCGGCTCGACATCAGGCTCGCCGATTTGCTCGGGCAAGCGCAATCCACTGAGTATCTTTTGTTTGTGATCGACTTGCAATTGCAGGCGATCCAGCGTGTTCTCCAAACGCTTTTTCGGCAGTCCGGAAATCAGCAAACCAAGGTGAACGAGCCAGGCATCCTCTACCGGGTAATGCTCCAGCAAGCGCTCGGCGCGGCGAAGCAAACTCCTGACCGGCAGCCCATACTCCAGCTCGGCATCGAGATAGCGCAGTTTGCCGCCCAGATCGCCGAGCAGGTCGAGGGCCGTTACCCTGTGCGGGGAAGTGAGAATCAGCTTCAGCTCGGTGCGAATTCTTGTTCCCCCCAGGTCATCAAAAATGCCCATAGCTATGGCTCTGCGTGCCTGCTCCTTGGTCTTCGGCTCCAACTCGAAGCCGAGACGCGACGCAAATCTGGCGGCGCGCATTATGCGAGTGGGGTCTTCGATGAAGCTGAAAGGATGCAAAATTCGAACGACACGGTCCTTGATGTCGTTCAGTCCGCCGAAATAATCGACGAGCTGCCCGAAACGACCAGGATTGAGACAGACGGCTAGAGCATTGATAGTGAAATCGCGGCGCAGCAGATCTTGCTCCAATCTCG
>JADYYD010000498.1 GCA_020853845.1 Candidatus Melainabacteria bacterium | reverse complement strand
CCGACCGGCTTGTGCGGCGCAGAGTCAAGAGGCGGATAGAGGAAGTCGACGATCAGTTTTATGCTGGCTGCCACCGGAATTGCGATCAACATACCTAACGCCCCGGCAGTTACCTCACCGCATAAAACAGCGAAGATGACGATGAGCGGATGAAGTTCCACCGCATGACCGATGATGCGCGGGATGATGACGTAGTCTTCGATCCAGCGTGAGAGCGTATAGCAGACGATAATTCCCAGTGCCACGTCCATGCCCTTTTGCGCCACACCGACTATGGTGGCAATACTCGTGGCGATAATCGGACCCAAAACTGGAATGATTTCGAGAAAGCCGCTGGCAATCGCGATAACAAGCGCGTATTTGAGTTTGAAAATAAAGTGCAGGAATACCCACGCGACTGTCGACATGATGGTGATCAGCAACAGTTGTCCGCGAACGTATTTGCTCAACATCAAGTTCGTTTGCTGCGTGATGTTTGTCACCACCTGACGCTGCTCTTCAGGAATGAAACGCAGGAAAAACTGACCGACGCGATGGCTGTCGATGATGAAATAAATCGATGACACCACGCAGACGAGAATGCCGAGCATGCCTTTTGAGAAGATGCCTGTGATGTGCATCACTTCTTCAGGGGTTCCGAAGTTGTTTTCCAGGTTTTTGACCAGATCGTTTGCAACATGCTCGGGATTTTCAATCTTCCAATTGAATGATTGAGAAGCAGATTGCACCAAGTTATTCGCCAATTCTTGCCGTTGATTGAACAAGTTGGTGAGCTGGTCTACGACCATCGGGCCGAAAAACCAACCGAGCGCGAACAAAATTCCGGCGATGCCGACGTAAATCGCGAAGACCGCCGCCGCCATCGGAATATTCGCTTCTTTGTGCACATAGCGGACGAGCGGCAAGATCAAGTAGGCAAATATGCCGCCGACGACGAACGGCGGAAAGATTTCTCTTATGTGATAGAGAAACCAGATGAGTACGAATAGTGCGACCCACTTCAGCATAAATGCCTTTCTAGAGACAGAACTAGCGAGCGGCTACGGGTTGTTTCTCCAATTTCGAGAAATCATGAATGCCGGCTCTGACGAGTTTGCGCAGGAGCCATGAGGCGCGGAAGCGCTCGCCGAGGTCTTTGTGGTAGCCGTCCATTTCGTTGAGCGTCCAGTCGAGACCTTTCTCTTCAGCGATTGTTAGAAGACCGCGCGTGAGACCGCAGCCGAATTCCATCGCCACATCTACATCGGACGGCTCGATGACGTCTTCTTGAAGAGCGTAGACGGCTTCGTTGAACATCGGCAAAAGGACGCGATATGCTTCGAATTTCTTCGATGCTTTGGCGTCGGTTTTGGCATCTTTCTTCGCCGCTTCGATCAGTTTTTCCAATTCCGGATTGATCTTCTTCGGCTCGCCTTTCTTGGGAATGGCGCCCTTTTCGTGCACGAAGAAACCGGCACCCGATTTTTGACCGAGGAAGCCGCCCTTGATCATGTGCTTGAGAAGCGGCGAGGGCGAGAAGCGCGGACCGTATTCTTTATAAAGGAACTGATTGACATGCTCGCAGATGTCGATGCCGGTCATGTCGAAGAGCGTGAAAGGTCCCATCGGCAAGCCGAATGCTTCGACGGCATCGTCGATTTCTTGCGGGGTGCCGGCGCCTTCAGTGAGGGCCCAGAGGGCTTCGTTCATGTAAGGAAATAGCAAGCGGTTGACTAGGAAGCCCGGGCATTCTTTGACTTCGACCGGCACTTTGCCCATGTCGCGGCAAAGCTCGATTGCTGATTTGACGGTGTCGTGCGAAGTCTTGACGCCTGGAATGACTTCGACCAGCTTCATGAATTGAGCGGGGTTGAAGAAGTGCATGCCCACAACTTTGTCGGGGCGGCGGGTGGCCGAGGCGATTTCGGAGATGGAGAGGGCGGAGGTGTTGGATGCGAGGATTGCGCGCGACGGGCAGATATCGTCGATTTCTTTGAAGATGGCAAGCTTCAATTCGATTTCTTCGAGCGCCGCTTCGATGACGATGTCAACGTTGTTGAAACCTTCGTAGTCGGTCGCGCCCTTGATTAGTCCGAAAAGCTCGTCAGCTTCCTCTTGAGTAAGCGTTTGCTTCTTGACTCTGGAGTCATACATTCTCTTGATGTTGGCAAGACCTCTGTCGACGAATTCTTGCTTGACGTCTTTGAGAATCACTTGAATGCCGGATTGGCTCAAGACCTGGGCGATGCCGGAACCCATTGCTCCAGCGCCTATGACTGCTGCTCTTTGGACCTTCATTTTTTGCACCTTTAAAACGACAAGTACGCCTTTACGACAAGTACGCCGAATACGCCAACTCTACGCCACTCGACTGCTATTCGCTGAGTGATTCGCTATGCTAGCATTTCCGAGATTTAGCTCTGAGCAAATCAAGCAATTGTTTGTTTTTTCGGCGTCCCGTTCTTGTCCGCTGTTGATGTTTATTTCAGACCTGCAGGTTCACTCATGTCCTTAATGACAACTATGCTCCGGCGTGCTCCCTCGAATGCGGATGCCGTTGATGAAACACCAAAACACCTTGGCTGGGTGATGCTCACTGCGCTGGGCATCGGCGCGACCATCGGAGCCGGCATTTTTGCCATGCCCGGGATGATCGCGCGGAAGGCGGGGCCGGCAGGCATTTTGTCATTTTTGCTCACCGGGCTCATCATCATGGCAGTCGCATTCTGCTATGAGAAATTCTCGCGAGTGGTGCCGAAAGGCGTGTCGGCATACAGCTATGTCTATCACTCGATTGGCGAAGTTTTCGCCTGGATTGTGGCTTTTGGTCTTTTCATGGAATACAGCTTCGGCTCGTCGGCAGTGGCTATCGCGTGGGGCGAATATTTGAAACGGGCGACCGGGTTCAGCTTGCCGCAAATGCTTTCCGGACCGGCTGTGATTGACGGCGTGCATCATTTTGGCGTCAACGTCGTGGCGATGGGCGTGATTGCAGTAGTCACCGTGATTTTGATTTTCGGCGGCGTGAGCAAGTCCGCCAAGCTGAATTTCTTCCTTGTCATTTTGAAAATGGTTCTGCTCGTTCTCTTTCTTTTCGCGGGGATAAAACATATCAATCCGCAAAACTGGGCGGACTTCATGCCGAAAGGCTGGACAGGCGTTTTGCAGGGCGCGGCATTGGCTGTTTTCCCTTACGTCGGCTTTGATGCGCTGTATACATTTGCGCGTGAGTCGAAATCTTTGAGAGATACGCGGCTGGCGACATGGGGGTGCGTCGGTATCGTCGTCTTTCTCTATGTCGCTGTAATGGCGGTGGCGACCGGCTTGGCGCCGTGCTTCATCGACGGCAAGGAGAACACTTTGTTCGTCGGCTCGGAAGCGGCGGCACCGCTGGCTAATTTGCTGGCGGCTGCCGGAGAAACGTGGACCGGTCAGTTTATCGCTATCGGTGCGGTTCTCGGAATTTTCAACGTGCTTCTTGTATTGTGCATGGGCGGTCCGAGAATTTTCAGAAACATGGCCGAAGATGGCTTGCTTCCTCCTATTTTTGCAAAGACCAACAAAGGAAATCCCACGGTCGGAATTTTGATCAACGGGATTCTAGTTGCTCTGACCGCAGGTTTTGTGCCGTTCGGCGACATTGCCGACATGATGGTGCTGGGTACGCTGGTCGCGTTTGTATTCGTCTGCGTAGGCGCGCTGCGGTTGAAACTCGTCAATCCGGTGTTAGCGCTCGCCGGCGCCCTGGGATGTTTTATCCTGGCCATGAATCTGAGCCCGCTTGTGCTCAAGGTTTATGCAGTCACCTGCCCGGTCGGCTTGCTCATCTATTTCTTCTACGGTGTTAAAAACAGTAATCTGGCAAAGGCGGCGAAAGTCAGCGGGGCGCCGGAACCGGCAAAAGTGGAGCAAGCATCATGAAGGCAGCAGTCGTACCCGAGAAAGGAAGCAAGTGGGAAATAAAAGAGGTCGACGATCCGAAGCCGGGCGTCAATCAAGTTCTCATTCGCATTCATGCAAGCGGCATTTGCTACACGGACGTGCACCAGACGCTTGGTGAGCTGCCGATGCAATACCCGTGCATTCTTGGACACGAGCCGGTCGGCGAGATAGTGGCGATCGGTGAAGGAGTGACCAAGAGGAAAGTTGGCGACCGGGTGGGAGTGCCATGGGTACAGCATGAATGCGGGCGGTGCGAATGGTGCATGCGGGAGCGCAACGCCTTTTGCCCGGGGCGCATCGGGACAAGTGGTCAGATTAGCGGCGGCCATGCCGAGCTGATGGTGGCGTATGCGGAAGGAACGATGCTCATTCCCGATGGGTTGTCGTATGAGCAGGCGGCTCCGATTTTTTGCGCAGGCTATACCGTATACAGCGGATTGCGCATTGCAGAACCTAAGCCGCATGAGAAAGTTGCAGTCGTCGGCATCGGCGGGCTGGGACATTTAGCTGTTCAATACTCGCGTGCATGCGGTTTTGACACCATCGCCATTACACACTCAGGGGACAAGAAAAAACTTGCACTGGAACTGGGCGCCGATCACGTGGTTGCCGATGGCGCAGAATTGGAGAAACTCGGTGGTGCGGATGTGATACTAGCCACCAGCAATTCGTGCAAGCAAACACTGGATGCATTCAAAGGTTTGAGAAACGATGGACGTCTGGTTGTGATGGGCTTCTTCGGTGAACCTCTGACTTTCACTGCTGCTGACCTGCTGTTCAAACGCGCGCGCATAATCGGTTCTATCCAAAACGGAACCGAGATGCTTTATGAGGCGCTTGATTTTGCCGCTCGCGGAAAAGTAAAAGTGATGGCGGAAACATTTGCACTGAACGACATCAACAAAGCGTATGACAAAGTTGCCAAAGGTGATGTGCGTTTTCGGGCGGTCGTTTCGAACAATTGAGTCTGTGGAGTCATTGTAGTCAGTGGAGTCATTCGAATGGAGATAAAGCAAAGCATTCCGGTCTTTCGCATTTTCGACGAAGCGAAAGCGCGCGAATTCTATCTTGACTATCTCGGCTTTCATCTTGACTGGGAAGACAGACCGGAGGACACGCCTGTCTACATGCAGATCTCGCGTGGTGGTTTGGTATTGCATTTGTCGGAGCACTTCGGTGACTGCTGTCCCGGTGCACGCGTTTTTGTTTCTATGGATCGGCTCGCAGTTCAGGTCTATCACGCTGAACTCAGTGCAAAAGACTACAAGTATCAAAAGCCGGGTTTGGAAACTTTGCCCTGGTCCGAGCTGGCTTTCGACGTTACCGATCCGTTCGGCAATCGCATCAGTTTCAATGCGACGAAAGACTGATATCTAAACGATTCAAGACTTAGATTCTGAATCTGAATTTTCGGGCTTGGAAACCGTGTCTATGTCCGGCTCAGTTTCAAGCAATCCGAGCAGGTCTTCCTGAGCTGGTTTTGCAAAATCCGGAATCGCTTCTACATAAACATCTCGGTGCGAGAGATTGCACAATCCCATCGGAATGATGATCGGTTTTTTGTTCTGCAATCTGTCTTTTATCGCTTCCACTGCCAGAAGTTCATTGGTCAAATTCAGATCTCGGTATGCCAGCGCCTTGTCTCTTTGGGCTAATGCCATTTCTGTTTTGCCCTGCGCATCGAGAAACTCGGCAAACTCCATCGTGTATGCCGCAAGTGCGATGTAAGACGGATTGTTGGTGCCGGCGAGCGCATCAATAGTATTTCTGTAAAACAATTCCGCTTCTTCCATGCGTCCCTGTTTCGCTCGGATTTTTGCCATGAGCGCATCGCAACGCGGCTGGCACTCCAAATTGTCCTTGTACCTGATGCCCTTTTCTCGCGCAGTTTCAATTGACTCTTCCGCTTCTTGCAAATTGCCCTTTTCGGTTTCAATCGCAGCACGAATGTAGTCGTGGCGCCAGCCGATGAATTGAAGCACTTGCGAGGATGTCTTTTTTCTTGATTCCGTCAATGCAACATCCGCTTCTTCGATTTTGCCGCACTTAATAAGACAGAGCGCCAGGTTGTTCAAAAGAATCGCTTCTGCGCGCTTGTCGGCTGGTCGCTTCAACAAGTCGCGGAAAACTTCTGCTGCTTCTTCAAACCTCCACTGGCTCAAGAGCGCGACGGCCAGGTTGTTGGCGACGCCCCAGTTTTTCGGAGACTTGCGCCGCTTGTACGCATAGGGCTCGATCAGACCCCAACTGTAAAGAGAGACGGCTTGAAACTCGACGAAGCGTCCTTCCAGCATCAGCAGCCGAACGAATGCATCGGAAGCGGCCATGTGCGAGTTATATGTATAGGGAAACCACATGGTCGTCCAGAACAACGTTCT
>JADYYD010000497.1 GCA_020853845.1 Candidatus Melainabacteria bacterium | reverse complement strand
GCTCGCTTCGCAAAATCCACTGCAAATACTCGAAGACCCAAGCAGGTCGCGCGTCTTAAGAACCGGAGGCACTATGGCCAAACCAAACAAAGACTTCAAGTCAAAAGTAGAAACTTATCTCTCAGGAGCAGATCACGAACGTTTTTTATCGGTGTGCAAACAAAGACACGTCACAAAATCTGAAGTGGCTCGCGAAGCTATCCGATGGTACCTCGATAATCTCGATGAACGCAAATCAGGAAAGAACGATTCCGAGCTATCAAAAAACATCAAGAACATGACAGATCGAATATGCGGCATGCTCGCACGCCAGGGCGCGCAGACTGGAACACTCTACGAACTAGCCTGGCAGAATCACGCTGAAAACAAGATGCAAGAACGATTCATCGCAGCCGCCAATCACGTCAAAGGCAAAATGCGCAAGCGCCTGGAGGACGATGAAAAGGCAATCGCCGAACGAATGAGTAAGGTTATCGAAAAATGATGATCGTTCGTCACAGCTACATCTCGGTCAATGCAAAGCAGCGAGGTGGAGTCAGTTTGAAAGCCGCAAGAGGATTGGCGATTGGCACGGCGCTCGGACACGTCAAATATATCCAGCACCGACCAGGCAAAGATCTAGAAAAAGGCGGTCGAGATGTCTTTACTGATGCGGAGGACTCGGTAGATGCAAAGGAATTGCGGGACATAATCCGCGAGTACGAAGGAAGGGGAGTCGTCGTTCACAAGCTGACGCTCTCCCCGGAGGTCAGCCCCAACGATCCAAAAGAATTCACAAGGGAGGTGATGGAACAACTTGGATCAGAAAAGGGGCTCGACCTTCAGTGGTGGGCAGTGACTCACGATAACACCGACAATCGCCATGTACACGTTGTCGTCCTGCCAAAGGATAAAGAGGGACGGTTCGTGCGTTTCGACAAGAACGATTACAACCGACTGAAAGAATTTGGCGACCGGTACCTTGAACGAACTCAATACTCAGACTGCCGGATGGCAGAGCTGGTAAGACAAGAGAAACACCGTCAACGCTCAGATGAACGCCGCCAACTATTAGAAAAGGAGCGGCAAGAGCGAATCAGAAATGGCGAGGAGCTTCCCTGGTTGCACAAGAAAATTGTCAGAGAGCAACTCGAACCGTATCAGCAGTGGAACAAGGACCAGCCGCGCGATCCAAAAGATTCCTTCGAGTATCTAGGACAGCGTTTTTCAAAAGACGACGGCTACGAACGATTGGCAGGTCTTCGCCGCCATCTGCATGACAACAATGACAAATCGCTCAGGCTGCCAAAGGAGGATTACAAACGCCTGGCGAGATGGATTGAACAGAAAGATCGCGCCAGATTCTCAGGCGAAATAGATCGGCAGCTAAGCAGCGCCAAAGCATCACAAACAGCAAGAGATGAAGCGCGAAATTCCCCAGCGGCAAATCGATATGTCTCGCCACTTCAGCAGGAAATGATGAGAAATCCGATCATGGGACTCTTCCTGACTGAAGCAGCCATCGCAGCGGAGCTAGTTCGATGGATTCCACTTACCGATCAACGGGACCGTCTCAAAGAGAATCGAGACGATTTGGAAGATGCGAAGCGAGACGTTGAAGCGAAACAGCGTACACGCGGCAATCCGGATCAGAAGGCAGCCGACGAAGAGATCATCGAGAAGATTGATGATGCCATAGACGACAACAAAAACACACGCAAAGATGCGCGGAAAGAGCGAGAAATCGAAGAGAGAAAACGCGACCGCGATCTTGACTTTATGGAGTAAGCAATATGCAAACAACAGCACAAGACATGGGCATCGTAGACACGACGCCAAAAGAATTACCGGTACTCGCAGTAAACGTTCTGGACAGACTCGGATACCAGGTATCCAGAGCGAGCAAGCAACTCGATCAAATACTTGCCGTAGAAAGACTGGACGAGCAGGTCGGAAGAGATTGGTGGAGGCACGAGTATAGAGTCGTTCTCCGCTGGTCAGAGACATCAACTGGAGGCTCCCTGGTCGACGTTGAAATCTCAGAGAAGAAAGGAGGCGGTACTCAGGAAGATTGCCGACGCCGCTGCGAACAAGTCATCGTGAAACTGCAAGAAGATGCTCAGCGCGCAAAACGCGTCTCGGCTACGAAATCAAAATCCACCATCCATGGTGGCGCGACCTGGGGTGATGAAAATGAACTTCGCAAAGCTGGATACATCACGAACAAGCCCGAAGCAACTCGGTTAATCATCGGCAAGACGCAGAACAAAGAGTACATCTCGGTGCCGGAGCTGGTGACCAACGCGCACGCGATTGTATGCGGACGAACCGGAGTTGGTAAGTCCAGAGGATTCTTCATCCCGAATCTGATGGAACGACTCGGAACCAACATGATCGTCACCGAGGCAACGCCCGGATATGAGCCGGGCGAGTTATACACGCTCACCTCTGGCTGGAGGAAGCAAGCCGGTCACCGAATCTACTCGTTCAATCCAGCGGATATGTCATCAACGCGAATCAATCCCGTTGACCGAGTAAGGATGGCACCGCAACTGGAGAAAGCGAAAGAAGCTGAAAAGCTCGCCGACCTGATCATCATGAACGGCAGCGGCGAGGAACAACGAGTCGACCCAACGTGGGACCGATCAGAAAAGCAATTGCTTGTGTCTCTCATATTGCACGCCGCAGCAGCTGAACCGGAGATGGGCCACATCGGAGCAATCAGATGGCTGCTCCTCTCTGGAATCAACCGAGTCCGGGAGACGTTGGCAAAAAGCAAATCGGAACTTGCGCAAATGGAATTTGAGGGCTGGCTCGGATCAACGTCAGAAAATTTCAGATTCGGCGTGCTGTCGGGGCTGATGACAAAGCTCAATCCATGGATAACCGACCAGCTCGTAGCACTAACAGAAAAGACCGACATCGACTTCGAAGAGCTGAGAAATCAGTTGTTCACCTTCTACATAGCAGTGCCGAGCAGATCGCGCGATAGCAAGTTGATCGGCTCCCTGCTGGTGAATTTCCTTCTCGATTACTTGCTCGACACCAAAGCGACAATGAAGTATCCAACGGCAATGTTCCTCGATGAATTCACCAACTTCGGAAAGATAGCCAACATAGCCAATGTCCTGTCAATCGTCAGAAAAGCCAAGATAAGTCTCGTGCTCGGATTCCAAAATTACTTCCAGCTCGAACGAGTCTATTCACAGAAGGAGGCACAGATAATCTTCGATCAACCGGCAACCCAAATTTACTTCAGACAGAAGAACTTCCGCGAAGCGCGCGCCCTTAGCGAAGCGCTCGGAAGAACGACAATCGAAGAAGTCACCGTCAATGATACCGGTCGAGTTCACGAGTTCATTCAAGGTCGAGCACTCGCTACGCCGGACGAACTGATAAATCTCAGCGGCGAAGTAATCGCTTTCACGAACGACACTTGGCCGCTCAAGCTCCCGCTCACCACGCCGTATGCATACGAGCATGCAATGGCATACCCTCCACCGGAACGTCCCGCTCACGAAATCACAGAGCACGTCCGCAGACGAGGAAGAACAAACGAGCAGCAACCCCAACAACAAGCGACAAACAACGCCACCGAAAATCAATCTGGCGGAACCAGCAGAAACCGCAAAAACAAAGATCGCAACAACGGTCGAGACGACAGAAAGCGCGACAACCGAGGCGGCAATAACGACCGCGATTATCGCAATCGCAATTCATCTGCGGGCAACACTCACGAGGATCGCCCGCACGAAGACCAATCCTCGTATTCACAGCAACAAGACAATTCACCGGAGGTCGATGACGTATGGCCATCATAGCGATAGCAATCGGAATTTTTGTGTTCCTCTTTACTGGAGCAGTAACGAACGAACTAACTCACGATCCAGGAGTAGGCATATTGCCGGGACTTGTACTCGGCTTCCTGGCTGCTGCTCCACTCTTCAAGCTCGCCGCGCAAGAGCGATCAAACTTCCTGCACCCGGCGCCGCGCGAATACAACATCTCCGCAAAGCTGGCTTTTGCAAAAGTCCGCGACTACCTCGCCGAAGTCTCCTACAATTATGGCGACAAGTGGCATGTGGTCACCGCCGACACCCAGTCCGGTCGAATCACAGCAAACCTGCGCTTCATGGATGAATTCACCCGCATCGAAGGCGACGCCCGCGGAAACATCCACTCTCGAAAGGAGCGTCTACAGCGCTTCCTTGCAGTCGAAATACAAGTACGTCCGACCGAACGCGGAACAACAATCATTCAAATGGATTTCAGACCTACGGTGGAAGGCGCTAACTACGCAGCTTGCGATTCGATTATTGGTTCCCTGTCCGCACAGATTGACGCTGAACTGGGACACGCGTTGATCCGCTCTCAATAACCGAACTTTCAAGGTGGAGACTCCTCCGGGAGTCCCACCTCTTTACTAGAAGTTGTAAGTCGCCAAGATCGGGAAAAATGCCTTGAATCGGTAAGAAAATCGAATCCCGACATTTTTCCCGACATTTTGTCGATTCCATCAGTGACGCCAAGCTCTTTCGGCCCGGTCAATCGTAGGATCGCCCCTCCGCTGCCAGCTGAGGGCCGGCCTCGATGATAGCGGCAATCGTTTCTAGCGCGACCGGTTCGAAATTCCAGTTCTCAACACTGACATTGATTTGCCGCCCAGAAAGTTTCCATCGATTGTGAACGTGCCCATGAATCAGCCAGCCCCCACTGTCGACAGGGCGCTGACCGTAGTACTTCTGTTTTGGCTCTGTTTCTGCACGATAGGGAAAGTGGTGCAACAGAACAGTCTCGCCAGCGATCTCCATTTGCATGTCGACATGCACAGACTCGAACCCTGCATCAATATATGCCTGGAGCCACTTACTTGGGCTGCCGATTTTCGGGTGACAACGGTCGTGGTTTCCTGCCATGAGAAGCTTCTTGCCATTCAACTGAGACAAAATGTCTGCCACCACATGGGGTTGCATCGCGAAATCGCCCAGGTAGTATACGGTGTCCTCGGGCGCAACGACTCCGTTCCACGAGCCGATCATGGAAGTGTTCATGTGCCCGACTGAGTTAAACGGGCGTTCGCAGTATTTGATGATGTTAGCGTGTCCAAAATGATGGTCGGACGTGAACCAGATAGACATTTCTCTCCCTCTTGACCGCACACGTAATGATGCTGTTCTAAGCAGCTTCGTCGGCTAAGTTGGAGTGGAAAAAGTTTGGTCCAGTCTTAAAACACGACGACGCTACTTCCTAGCCCTTATTGGCTGGCAGCGTTTTGACGGTCGTTAATATATTCAGACGAACTTTCATGACACTCATCATATCATGACGTTTAGTCAGGGAGCCAATCTCCTTGGTGGATAACATCAGCTATCAAACGCCTGAAGTCCGCGCTCGATACTTCGGCATGCGTGTTCTGCAATCCCACTCCCGGCTTCGACATGACTTCGAAGTACTGTTTCCAAATTGTGCGCGATTTGCGCAAGCTCTTTTTGTGAGCGACAATTGCCGTAGCGATGATGCGGGCGCTGTCTGCTGTAAGCCCGATCTGATCGAGCACGAAATCGTCCTGATGAATCGCAACTACGTTGTACTTCGATAATTCCGAGTCAGGAAAGTGCTTGAGGTTTGTAGTGACGATTGCGTTGGCACCACATTTGATGGCAGCCGCTAACACGTGGCGATCTTTGGAGTCAATAGAGAGCGAGTCGATGAGCGACTCGTAGTCGGTCACCAATGCTTCGGGGAATTTAGCGTCCATCACATTTCGGCGGGACTCGGAAACCGCTACCTCAATGTCGTAACGCTTCTTGCGATTTCGAATCCATTCTGCATGAATGTCCGGCGACCACTTCGCCTGGAAGAGATCCGTCTGGGCGAGCCACAGAAGAAAGTTGGCCAGAAATCCCGGCACCAATACAGAAGCATCAAATACGGCTACGTAGCGACTCGGCTTCTCCATTTACTCGGCCAATGCTATACCTTGATCTTCGTCCATCTCCGTTAGTTCCTGCATCGCTTTGAATTTCGCGCGCTTGGATTGCTGTCGATACTGCATCAAATCTTTGAACAGAATTCGACGATGCCTTCCAACCATGTGAAAGGTAATCTTCTTCTGGTCAAGCAATCTAATCAAGTATGGCCGCGAAACATTGAGCAGATCCGCTGCTTCTTGGGTCGTCAATTCAGCGTTTATCGGCACTACCAGGATGGCGTTGCCGCGAGACATCTCGGTCAACACATTTAAGAGCAAATCGAAAGCAGCTTCGGACAGCGGAACCTTGAGCCCGCTCGGGCTGCCGATGGCGAAATGTGTATCCGCGCGATCCTGTTTCAACAGCTTTAGGGAGGACTGCGCCTGGCTAATTTCCGTCTCAGACGGTAAAACCGGTTGTCTTAACATTGTTGCCATTTTCGTCCTCATAGTCCGAATAGCCTCAGTATAGCACAAGATTAAAATGATCGCAATAATCGCAACTAGCGTAACTTGTTGTGCTTGGGGCTGTGCGTACCTGAAACCCGTACCAAGCTGGATGAGCCCGTAAACCTTGAGGCTAGATTGGCGGCAAGTTTAGGTACCAATTTGTGGGCTAGTGATTTGCTGTCTGCTTGCTGGTTATCTCATCACCTCTACGTAGCCACCACCTACGAAGTGCGACAAGAGACCAAACCGCTTCCACCAACCCGAACGGCCAAGCGCCTTGCATAAAACCATAGATCGACGCCATAACACAGGAGACCGCAAATGCTAGCACAAACCAGGTAGAGTGCCCTTCGAGAGCGTAAAAGAGCAGCATCAAAGATACCGACGCCAAGCCATAAAGCGTAAGCCCATCCATGTTCATTTCACGTCAAGCCAGCTCTCTATGGTCGCCAGTTGCTCTTCATTGCCTGCTATTCGTAATTGGATTAGCTTCTCGTCCCTCTGTAACAGCCAATTCAAACCGCCGCAGCACAAGCGCTCTGCTTCAACAAACGAATTGAGCGCTTCGCCCACAGATGCATCAAAGAAAATCGTAACGGTCTCCAATTCGCGCTGCACCCTGCGAACGTACGGCACTAACTCGGAAATACCGGCCGCATCGGGAGGACGGATAGACATATCGCAAGAGAGGATGCGTGCGGTTTCCTTATCTATCTCCATCACTCAACCCTCCGAATGATTCACGCTCGCACATAAGCAGGTGGTAGAGCGGCTTGGTAGTCGGTTCTTCGGCGTAGTTTTCCACAAGATGTCGATTGAGTTCATTTGCCGCATCTGGCACCAGATTTAGTGTCACGTACTGCCCTAGCCAGATGGCAATACTCGTATGAGGGCTTACTGTGCCTCTATACCCGTGCTTCGCCAGTTCTTCTAATACCCACTCACTATCCGGCAACTCCCATTCCACGTGTTCGCGAACAAGCGAGTTGTTGGTGAGATTGAGCGCTAATCGTTGCGCGCTTTTCGACTCCCGGCACGGATAATTCAAAATGACATGCTTGCGAGCAACACGCGCAAATTCGCTTAGCGCCTTTGCTCTATCCTTCGGTTCGATGTGCTCAAGCACGTCCACAGCCACAACGACATCGTAGGCACGATCACCTGATGGAATCTCCAATACCGATCCGCCTGTCGTGGCCGGGTCAATAACGTCAATGGAAACGCCTTCAAGAAAGAAAGCAATCGCACCGTCGTAACCACCTGCATCTAAAATCGTCGTTGGTTTTGTCAGCGCCGTGGCTTCAGCAGCGCGTTTCAACCTCACGAAGCGATCCCAAGAAAGATCCATTTTCGCGGACGTGTCGTCGACTATCACCCGCGCAATGCCATTCAGCGCACTGGGCTCAAGTGTTATTCCTGTATTCGGTTTGATTGGAATAGCCATGGGACAAGTATTTTAACCGCTTTCGACCAATTCGATTGGGTTAGGCAATGGGTTAGGCAAGCGCTGCGTTAGGCATTGCGTTAGGCATTGCGTTAGGCGCGGAAATCACCACAGGATTCTGCCTGCCGGGCTAGTGCGATAGAGGCTGCGATAGAAGGCAAAAAGCCGGTCCTTTTTGCGAAGCGTTTCTAGATTCTTCCGCGTGCCTGGTAAGGCAAAGGGTAAGGCAGAGCAAACCGCACACTGGCGGCGAGATTCCGAACTTCGCTTGGGTTTTTCGGCACCTCGGCAGTCCGCCAAGTCTGGCTCCTGAAGCGCCTTGAGCAAGAAATTGGCACTCAAGTTTCTTCGCGTTCAAGCTGGCTGCGGATCGCGATAGAAAAACGATAGAGAAACAAAAAGGCTTTCGGGTACGAATCGCCGAAAGCCTCATGTAGATTGGTTGCGGGGGTAAGATTTGAACTTACGACCTTTGGGTTATGAG
>JADYYD010000496.1 GCA_020853845.1 Candidatus Melainabacteria bacterium | reverse complement strand
TCTTGCTGATGTTTGTCGATAACTTGTGCAGATAGTCATTTCGCTTGTTCGCAATTTTCACATGCGTTTTTTGAATTGCTGATTTCTGCTTCTTCCAATTTTCAGAACCTTTTACTTTTCGTGCCAGGCTGCGTTGCTGTTTTGCCAATTTCTTTTGACACACTTTGAAGCTGTCAACCGGCATGAATGCCTGTCCATCTGAAAGCGTGGCAAAAAGTGCTACGCCGAGATCGATACCAATTACTGAGACGCTTGGGTGTTTTGGCTCCTCAATTTCGCGTTCAACTTGAATTGACACAAACCATTTGCCGGCGGTTCTTGAAACCGTCACATTCTTGATGGTGCCTTCAATTTCGCGACTCTTGCGAAATTTTACCCAACCAATTTTTGGCAGATAGATTTTTTTCTCTTCGACTTTTACGCCTTGTGGGAATCTGAAACTGTCATGACTTCCTTTTTTCTTAAAACGAGGCATGCCTTTTGACCCGGCAAGAAAATCCCTCATCGCCAGATCTTGATCTTTCAAAACTTGCTGAAGTGGCTGTGAATGAACATCTTTGAGAAAGGAAACTTCTTTCTTAAGTTGAATCAATGCCATACACGATTCTGCATAGCTGAATACTTTTTTCTCTTGGTCTAATTGCGCTTTTTGCAGTTCAAGATTTTTATTCCAGACTAAACGCGTGCAGCCAGCAAACTGACTCAAACGGTCATTTTGTTGACCATTTGGCTCGAGTCTAAATCGGTAGGCAAAAAGTACCATCATATGTATAGTATATAATTGGTGGGTGCGAGATACAAATGAAATCAGACTCGGACGGCTCGGCGTTTCGAATCCGGTGTGCTTGATTTTCGTGACAACAGAAGCGCTCCCCAGAGTGGTATTTAGCGCCTTTCCATCTCAGCCCTAAAGGGCGAAGCTTTTCGGCGCGTTTGGAAAAGCAATAGAGGGGTTTTTGCGAATGATTGACATCGACTGCCTGGTTCGGCGGATTTCTCTGATTCCTTTCGGGGAGAAAAGAATTCACAATCTCTATCATCTCGATGGGGCGCTGTTCGTTCTCTGGAGCGCTGCAAGTGATGATCGGCTTTCGGACAAAGGCACCAGATTCGGAATCACTAGACTTCAGCGTGCCCTCGACGGTTCTGTTATCGTCGATTCAGAATTTGGCCTTCACCGGGTCTTTGGAAAATCTTCCAGCGTATATGAGTCTTTCCAGCACCACGAGCGCTTGATTTTTGTGGTGGAAGAATCGTTCTCGGATGCGTCAGGGTGGGGAACACATCGGTTCATCTTCTCATTTTCTCCGCTCACGACTTGCTGGCAGGAGGCCGTCGAGCGATTGCCCGATGGTGCCTTGAGGTTTAGTGGCATCGACTCGTCTAATAAAAGTAACGCACTGACCCGGGCCGCAGTCATTCTTTTTTGCGATCAAGGCTTGCTGAAGTGCGGATTCGACTATACTCCCTACCACCTCGATGATTGGGAGAGAAACGACGACTCAGGGGAATTTTCTATCCAACCGGAAAGCAGAGAGGAGCGCATGCGGCGCGAGTCTCGACTGCTTTTCAGGGTGGAGGGCAAGCGCAAGAGAAAACAGGTTGAGAGCTTCCATATTCCACTAGTCAGCGCTCACCAGCGACTTCTGGCCAATGTTTGTGCTACCGGTGAGGAGCTGTCGTTTGTCAATTTGAAAGAACGATTGCTCCGCGACTTTCCGCGCACGTGCAGTGCTGAGGATGCTCTCAGGGCGCCAAAAGAGAAGATCAAGCGATCGGGCAGGCCGCAGACTGTTCCATGGAATCTAAAAGAAGGCGTTCCGCTTGTTGGAAAGTTAAGTGATTTGACACCTCTTCGTACCTCAGATCATCCGGGCGTGACGGTCGTTCCGGAAGTGACCGTAGAAGGTGTCGTTTGTTGCGGCAAGGAGTTTCGCTTCGCTGCAATAAATGTTCTTTTGACCAGGAGGGCGAACCTCGTGGCAGCCGTGGAACTGTCTGCTTCTTGAGTTGATGGCAATAATTTGCCAAAAAGTTGCAAGCAGAACCAGTTACGGTTCTGCTCGCGGAGTGCGGCCTCGTGGAAACTTTTGCTCAGTGCGCTTTGCGATTCAAATAGTTTTTGTCAAGCGACTTGAGTTCTTTGATTTTGCCCGGTTGCAGAAACGCTTGAAGGCGGTAGCTGCTGTCGGACGGCTTCTTGTTCTTGTTCTGGCTGCGAGCATCGAACCAGTGATCGTGGTCTGAAGGCTGAGCCTGAACGCTGTTATAAGAGCCTGAAGCAGCCTGGCTGTTTGTGGGCTCGTAGGTTTTGGTCTTGATTGCCGAATTGTCGATTACTGCCTGATAGTAATTGCGAGCGCTCACTTGCAGTTCATCCTGTTTCATTTCCGCTTCCCTGATGTTGGCGCGAGATGCTGGTTGGGACCGCTCAGCGGGCTTGAGAATGCGTAGTACTTTAGTAATTCCGTTCGATAAATTCATAGACATCGTCTGCATGACCTTTTGTTTGAAGGCAGTTGGTTTGTCGCCTTCCGGATTCCACCCGGTTGGGATTCTTGAACGCCAGCCAGAAGAACCAACCGTCCAATCTTAACTATCGCAGCCCCAGTCCTCATTTCAGCCCCACGGACCGACCGCGTAATTTCAATTTAGCTAACGGTTGTGAAAATTATGTGAGAGCAGAAAATCGCTTCTGCTTCCAAAAAACAAGTTGGTATGCGCCCTTTGATTGCCTACATATGTCGGCTTGGCATTTCACTTATATGATCTTCGCGTTTATCAATCTCATTTGTTTCCGGCGCGAGATTGGAAACGAAGGATTGGAGCCGGTTGTATGTGTCCGAGCTTTTCTTTAGCCGGCCGCCCTGACCTTCTATGCTGTGTTCGAACCAATATTCTTGCGGCGCCATCATCATAGGCAGGTCGTTCAAGGTCTTTTGAGCAGCAAACTGTCCTTTCAGATTGACGATCTTTTTTTGCCGACCCTCTTTAATCTGCAAAGAAATCTTAGTCTGACTGGTTCTCTTCAATCGACTGATGAATACTTCGGCGTCCTCCTTCGACACCTTCATTGAGCTGTCTATATGAAGACGCACTATTCGACGAATTCTCAAATACCAGTAGACGAGATATTTTCTCCACGTCAATAACGTAGCGCGCATGGTTTCCCCTCACTTAGCCCTATCTATAGCTCGCTTGCGTGATTCGCTTCGCGGCATCCCCATGCCACCAAATTAGGGTCAATTTGTGAAAAACCCGTGAGGATATTGGCGCACTTAGCGGAAACATTAAACGGAGTTAGCAAAGCTTTGCTAATTGCATTTAATGATGATGAGCTAGGTGTACTAGGGGTTTTTCGAATCAAGAACTCTTAACTGTGCTGAAAAGGCTGGATTGTCAAGAGTTCTTTCCGTTAGGTTCTGAGTACCGACTTTATCCTCATTGTGCAGACCATCCGTTCTTTGCAGACAACCCAGAACTAGCTAGCAATAGCATTCGATTTTCTATCGACTTCGGTCGATGGGATTCGTTCGGGTTCGATGCGCATTACGGACTAACGCTCAGGAGGATGTGGCCGTGCATCCAGCTTCTATCAACTTTCACCAAGGAGCAAAACTATGGAAACCACACAACCCACATCTCTCGGAGGCATCGGAGCCCCAGGCGCCCTGGCTTCTCTCATCGACATCGGCGGTGGCGACGGTTCGCTCATCATCGTTGGCGCTGGTGAAGAAGGCATGGGCAACGTAGCGGACCTCGCCGGCGAGCTGGCATTCCTGAACAAGGCTGCCGACCTCCACCTGGCCGCGTGCGCTGCACCGACCATGCTCGCCAACTACGATGTCGTCATCGACGCTCCGATCGCTGTGCCGAAAGTGGCGCAGTTTTTCGACCGCGTCGCCGGCGCCATTCTCAGGAGCGTCGCGCAAGACATGGGCATCGAGATTCTCAGTGCCAAGGTCGAGCGCGAAGCTCTTCGTCTGACCATGCGCCTGCGCTGCATCCCGTGGCAGGTCGAACTTCTGCAACACCGCTACGCGGAGGCGAAGTTCACCCTCGTCATGGAACAGCCGGCCGAACCCAACACCGGGGAGAACGCACAGACGGCGGAGTAATTCGCCCTCTTCTCGTTCTCAGGGATCAACCAATGACTCGTCTGCCTCGCGCAGTGCGTTGCTGCGCGCTCGGCAGATGGAGAAATTACCAGTAGAAATGGAGAAATGATATGTCAACCAAGACTGCCTCTGCTGTTGCGCCCGCCAGCCCCGATTGGGGAGCCGCTCTCGATCTGAGCGTCGTGAGCCCGGCCGAGCGTGATTTCGTCAAGTTCATCGACCGGGTCATCATCGGCCAGTCCCGTGGTCGGCGAGCGGCCCAGCGCGCCTTCCGTCGCACGCTCTCCAAGCTGCGCATGGACACGGCGCCGATCTACTCCATCCTGGCGCTCGGTCCGACGACGTGCGGCAAGTCGGAGCTGGCGTACCGCCTGGCGGAGTTCCTGCACGGCAACCGTGAAGCGCTCCTCAAGCTGGACGGCTCCGAGTACATGGACGACAGCCGTCTCACGCACCTCATCGGCGGCACCGCCCAGTGGGTCGGCTTCGTCGACAAGAATCGTCCGGACTACGTGCCGCCGAAGCCGGACGAGAAGGACACGAGCTGCGAGCTGAACAACCACAACCTGGAGTTCAGCCGCCGCGGGTCCAAGTCCCCCGTCAACATCGTTCTCGTCGATGAGTGGGACAAGGCCTGCCTCGAGTTCAACAACATCATGTTGAGCATCCTGCGCACCGGCAAGTACACGCTGGGCAACGGCGAGGTCGTGGACTTCCGCAACACCATCTTCATCTTCACCGCCAACCTCGGTGCGCGCGACGTGGAGAGGGAGAAGGAGAAGGCGAAGAACCCAATCGGCTTCGGTTCGGGCAACGATCTGACGCCGACGCAGGTCGAGGAGCTTTTCACGAAGCACCTCAAGAGTTTCACGGCTCCCGAGTTCCGGGCTCGCATCGTCGAGAACGGAGAGGTCGTGATCTTCGACGCGCTGACGACCGAACAGGTCGGCCACGTGCGTGACCTGAAGGTGGAGGACATGGCGGCGTTCATCAGCGCCAACGTGGATGTCCAGCTCACCGTCGACGCAGCGGCGCGCCAGCGTTTGCTCGAGATGGCGCTGGCCAACGACGGCACGGTCGCCAACCTCAACGGCGTGCTCAAGACCGAGATCACCGACAACATCGACAACCAGCTCATCATCGGCGGCATCGCGGCCAAGGACCACATCCTTGTCACGGTCGCATCCGAAGGTGGTCCGGTCGAGATGCGCAAGGCGGTCAAGAAGCTGGTGTTCGTGACCGGCACCGACGACCCGGAATTCCTGGCGGCAACGGCCGAAGCGGACGCCCAGTTTGCGGCCGCCGAAGGCAAGCGCCGTCGTGGACCCGGTGAAGTCGATGTCGACGCCGTTCGCCGTGCCGGTGAGGAGATGAAGCGTGCCGCGGCCACTCAGCCGAAGGTGCTTCAGCCCTTCATGATCACGGTCGTGACGGCGACGCCGGAGGGTCTGGTGCAGGCGATGCGCGACCTGGACGTCGTGTTCGCCAAGCACAACATCGTGAAGGCGGCGCAGGAGACCAAGTTCGGTGTCGTCATCCAGACGCATGCGGGCTACGTGCGTGGCGACCTCACCGAGATTCGGGTGAGCGCCGACATCCACGACATGGTCGCCTTCCGTCAGGAAGCGCCGCTCGTGGACGTCGCCACGATCGCAACGTCCATGTAACTGCCTGCCGGCGGGCCGCCTGTCACGTTGGCAGGCGGCCTGCTTGGGGGCCTCTAACAAGAACAAGGAGCAAACCTTGCAAACTATCGATGAGACGAAAGTTCGGCATGCGCGCCTCGAGGCGACCGGCTGGTTCAGCCAGTTCTGGGGACCGACGGGCGCCTTTCCGGTTCAACTGATGGGGCTGCTCACTTCCGGCGAGCTGGTCTACTTCCGCGCCCGCGGAAACAAGATCACTCTCGAGGTGGCGGCAAGCGATGACGACTTCGGCAGCGATCGCGTCATCGCCCGCTTCCGTGAGGATGTCGTCGTCGACGACGCCAACGAATTCGGCGCCAGCTTGATGGATGAGGACGCTGCTGCTGAGCTGATCGAGCGCTGGCTCGGTGAGTTTCGCTCCGGCGCCCGACCCATGGCTCCCGCTCGATAAGTAGACCCTCGGTCGACTCGACCTTCGATGCCCGGTGGGGAAGCCTCACAGCTTCTCTGCCGGCATCGTTTTTGGTGCGTTTAACACTATGGCTTATAGTGAAACTTTGGTGTCACGAAGATAACTTCGCAGA
>JADYYD010000495.1 GCA_020853845.1 Candidatus Melainabacteria bacterium | reverse complement strand
GATACACGCGTGAAGTCATCGCGCGAGCGAGCGGCCCAGGCGCCTTGCACTCCGTCTGCCCAGTAATAGTTGGTTCTGTCCACGCGAGCCTTTTCGCTGCTGAAGCTGACCTGACTGGCTTCCGCTTCCGTCCAGCCCGGCTGCGCCCAACTGGCGAGAGTTCTGCCGTCCGGAATATGCTTGAAGGAGATTTCAGAGACGCTCTTTTGACCCGGCAGAATTGTCGATACGCCCGAATCTACTACGGTCGTCTCGCAGCGCCAGGTGCCCGCGAAGGACGAGGGGAAAGAATTCGAAACGACCGAGGCGTTGAGCTTTTGCTCGTTTACCGGCGGTTGCTTGATGGCCAGCTCTTCGAGATGCCCGTGCAGCATCGTACCTGCCGATGCCGCCGTGAAAAGACCGGTCACAGCAAAAGCTGCCGTCAAAGACATGGCGCTGGTGCAAATTGCTTGAAACTTTCTGTTCAGCCTCTTCAGCGCTCTGATTTTGAAGGTATGCCTGGTTGCCATGATGTTTCGCTTGTGTTTCGAAAAATGAGCTTCTTACATTATCTACTTTCCACATCATATGTCTGGATTAACCCGCCAGTGGATAAGTTCCGGGCTCGATCAGGATTATTAAGATTTCCGCTTTGCAACTCTTTGTAGGAAAGTTTCTATCAAGTGGTAGACTGGACCTCTTATTAAGAGAGTTTCTTTTACAGATGCTCTTTTCCGTGAGGAGTTCCACTCCCGGAAATTTCTGTCCGGGAATTGTTTGAAATTATAAGGAGTGACTGTCCGTGGCTAACCAAACTGTTCCGGCATGCGAAGTAAAGGACCTCAACCTTAAGGCTGAAGGAAAACAAAGAATTGAATGGGCAGAACGGGACATGCCGGTGCTCAGACAAATTCGCGAGCGCTTTAAAAAGGAACAGCCCTTCAAGGGCTTGCGCGTTTCCTGCTGCGCTCACATCACCACTGAAACCGCCAACCTGGCGTTGACACTGCAAGCCGGCGGCGCCGATGCGGTGCTTATCGCTTCCAACCCGCTGTCCACGCAAGACGATGTTGCCGCTGCTCTTGTCGGCGAGTACGGAATCTCCACCTACGCAATCAAGGGCGAAGACATCCCGACATATCACAAGCATATACAAATTGCGCTCGACCACAAACCGCAATTCATTATTGATGACGGTTCCGACCTGGTTGCTACCTTGATCAAAGAACGTCCCGATCAAGCAAAAGATGTAATTGGTTCTACTGAAGAAACCACCACTGGTATCACTCGCTTGAAAGCGATGGAAAGAGACAATCAGTTGAAATTCCCGGCCATTGCCGTTAACGATGCACAGACCAAGCACATGTTTGACAACCGTTACGGTACGGGTCAGTCTACACTCGATGGTATTATCCGCGCCACCAACAGATTGATTGCCGGCAGAAACGTCGTGGTGCTCGGTTATGGCTGGTGCGGCAAAGGCTGCGCCATGAGAGCGAAAGGATTGGGTGCAAACGTTATCGTCACCGAAGTAGATCCTATTAAAGCTATCGAAGCCGTGATGGATGGATTCCGCGTCATGCCGATCAAAGAGGCTGCACCGCTCGGCGATCTATTTATTACCGTTACCGGCAACCGCCATGTCATCGACGGACCGCACTTCGAAACAATGAGAGACGGCGCGATTATATGCAATTCGGGCCATTTCGATATAGAACTGAATCTGGTGGCACTAGAAAAACAAGCCAAGTCGAAGCGCCCAGTGCGTGGATATATGGAAGAGTTTGTCTTGAAGAACGGCAATCATATTTATGTGCTCGCGGAAGGACGACTCGTCAATCTTTCCTGTGCCGAAGGACACCCGGCCAGCGTAATGGATATGAGCTTCGCCAACCAGGCTCTTGCGCTGGAATATCTAGTCAAGAATAAAGGCAAGTTGGAATCGAAGGTTCACGTACTTCCGTCAACGGTCGATCAAGAGATCGCTACTTTGAAATTGAATTCACTGGGAGTAACGATCGACAAACTCACTCCTGAGATGACCAAGTACATGAATTCATGGGATAGCGGCACTTAATTTTCACGAGCCGTGTTACCGAACTAAATTGAGGAGCCGTCATCAAACCAGATGACGGCTCTTTTTTGAACTCTTTGAAAACCGGCGATTCAATTGGGTTTTCTTTGAATCTAATTGATTTTCTGGAACATGTATCCGATACCGCGCGCGGTGAGAATCAGATCCGGATTTGACGAATCTTCTTCCAATTTTGAACGCAAACGGCTGATGTGAACATCGACAACTCTGGTGTCGATTCTGTGGTCGGGTGGATAAGCCCAAACTTGTTGGAGAATCTCGCTTCTCGAATACGGTTTGCCGGAGTTGGTAACCAATAATTCCAGAAGACTGAATTCCATGCCAGTCAAGCGGATGCGCTCGTTTTTGCGCGTCACTTGACGCTTGTTTAAATCAATTTTCAGATTGCCGATCGTAATTACATTGGAGCTCTTCGATTGGCTCGTGTCTTGATGCCGCTCCACTGTGCGGCGCAGAACGGCTTTAATACGTGCTTCCAATTCGCTGGGGCTGAAGGGCTTCACCACGTAGTCGTCGGCGCCGATTTCCAAGCCTTGTATTCTATTGGAAACATCTGCAACTGCGGTAAGCATGATGATCGGCGTATCGGACGTTTTGCGAATTTCGCGGCAAACCTCATAACCGTCGAGTTTCGGAAGCATCACGTCTAGTATCACCAGATCTGGTTGGAAACTGTTGAATTGCTCGAGTGCTTCTTGTCCATCTGCTGCCGTCGCTACGTTATAGCCGGCCAGTTTCAGTCTGGTTTCGAGTATTCGTCTGATCGATGCCTCGTCGTCTACAACAAGTACCTTTTCCTGTTCGCTGCTGTTCTCAACCACTTATGTGTCTCTCTAGAATCGGTAAACCGGGTCTGCATAAGATGCAGGCTCAATAGTCAACAGGAGCGTCCAATATTTTTCTAGAATTGCGCGGCGTCAATAGAAAATGCCGCCGGATATACCGCCCTGCCACTCGTGAGTATATAACATTTAGCTGATCGCTGGTGAGGTAGTTATCACCAAGTCGGATAAGGATATCGCTTGCGCTTCGAATCTGCCAGCCCGTCAAGGCTTTAATGCCATGCCAAGTATGGCTGAAACACCTGGTTCTTACGTAGATTTTGCAAACACTTACGTGCATTAAACATGTGCTGTCGCATGACCCTGCGACTGCCACCCATGCAGCGTTTTAACCGGCTTGACATTCTGTCGAGACGCCACCAGATACGGTTGTCAATGTTATCAATTGACATGTCATAAAAAGGAGTAAAACCCTGCAATCATCCTGCTTTGATTGGATAATTAAAAGTGAAGTTTTCGCGCCGGAAATCGCCCTTAACGCCATGAAAAAAGATTCGTGCAACCCCCCCCGCCTCGTGTTAAGCTTCTAGCCGAGTAGGTATAGTACTAGCTACTAACAACGACGGCTCCCGAAAAAAATCGGCACTGGGAGCGGGACTTGCAAGAGGGAGAATGTATGAAGAAGCCCCAATTGAGCTTGGCACTAAGCGTTTCGGTAGCGCTTGCGCAGGCGAGTTTACTATCGGCGCAGGCAGCGCCTTCCGCCAGTATCTGGCAGAAGATGTCGCAGGCACCGGCGAAGAAAGCAGCACATGCCCCAGCGCATGTAGCAGCTAAGGCGACAGTCGCGACACGTACTAATAAAGTGTCGACCGTCGCCACCAAAAAACAGCATGTCGCTCTGACACCGGCCGCCAATGCGGACGGACAAGCAATGCTCTTCTTGATGGGCAAGAACAAGCAGACCGGCGGAAGCGTTGCTCCTGCTGCTGCTCTCACCATACATCCTCAAGTCACACAGGATGCAGCT
>JADYYD010000494.1 GCA_020853845.1 Candidatus Melainabacteria bacterium | reverse complement strand
GCATCTCGCTCAATTGCCAAAGAGCTGTAACGCTGCCTCTCCACGTTCTGAAATCCTTCGCGGTGACGGATTCTCTTGCAGCTTCCATAAGGTATTTATTTACATCGCTGGATGTAACTGCGACATACTCATTGTTGGCGTTTTGATACGAGAAGAGAAACTCACCCTCGCTCTTCTGGCAATCTTCAAGAAATGCAGCAAGGCTGTTGTCGCTGCATTTAAGCTCAATTTGCTTGCCGGACTTGCCTTTAAAATTCAGATTGATACCACTATCGTCACGACAAATGTGATCGGAGGTCAATGTTGTTGCACCACGAGAGTCGTTGGCTTCGAGATACTGCTTATTGCCGATTCGAATTGATGCTTTATCCAGCAGCCTGACCACGGCTGCGACAACTCGGCGTTTGCTTAGTTCCGGCGATTCCAAGTCATTTCGAACAGTGCGGCGAATCGCCGGCAACAAGCCTGCAAAAAGAATCAGGCGTCCATATTTATGCGCCGCGCTCGCTTCATGCCAGCGAGGATGGTAAATGTATTGTTTGCGACCGGCTTCGTCAAAGCCGGTGGCCTGGATGTGCCCGTCTTCGTCCGTACAAATCCAGACATTTCTCCAGGCCGGCGGAATAACAAGGCCGCTAAGGCGCTCTTTCAAAGATGAGCAAGTAATTGTTCTGCCTTCCTCATCGATATATTTGAAGCCCTTGCCGCACTTGCGGCGGCTGTAGCCCTTCTCAAAAACTCTAATATATTGCAATCCGGCGGTGCGCGCCCGGGCTTCCCAGTCGTTCATCTGTGTCTCCATACCGTGCAATCAACGGATGGTTCTAAGACTTAGGACTAACCACTTAGTTCCCGGAAGTCCGAAAAGCCGCACAGGGGAGTCTTTCAGAGGATCAGAACCAAAAGCCGCCCCTTTAAGGACGGCTTCGGTTTGGCATGTGCGGTCGTGTTTAACCCTTTTAAATTCTTGCTTAACCTCGTGTTTCAACTGAACAGATTCGCATCGCGCGCGGAGGCAACGAACCAACTGATTGTCGAAGGCATGGCCAGCCCAGCGACGATGCAGAGCAAGCCGCAGGCGAGACGCGCTTGATGAGTCATCTGGCCGCGCACTCTTGTTTTTCCATTGGCGATTGCAAATATCGCAGTGGTGACATATACGCCACCAAATACAATACCGAGAGCTTCGCCTGCATTGGCCATGATGTTCAACAGAGATTCAAGATTAGCCATGTTGTTCACTCTGACAGTGCCGGCCGTATTAACGCCGGTAATGTATTGAACATCGTTGCCTTGAGGTCCGATGGTGCCGTTGGTGGCACCTTGCAGATCGGCTGAGTAAGACGAGAATTTCTCATAATGATTGGGCGACCCAAATGAATCGGACGAATCGGTTGAGCGTACAACTCTCGATTCACCTGGAGTTGCGGTGGTCTGTTCGTATGCCACACCAGGCTCATTAGGCTGGAAACCCGAATTCATAGCCATCTGATTTCGCGTATGATTCGAGCGATTGCCGTCGGCAGCCTGTCCCATAACAGAAGCCAGAGAAACTGGGGTGACAATGTTGTGCACGCAAGCGATTACAGATGCGTTTGCTACCTTTCCTTTACGAAGCAATTCTTCGACTTTTTGGTTGGCAGCGAGGCTGGCAATTTCGCTCGCTTGCTGACCAGTGAAGCCGCTGGAAGGTTCTGCTTTGGAAACTGCAGTGTAGTCCACAGAGAAATCCGTGCCGCCTGGTTGCCATTTTGCGATAAATCTCTCCAGATCATCGCCGGCGGTGGCACTGCGGGCGATGGCAGCAAACGGACCAATTTCGCGATGGTTCTTAAAGAACTCATGCGCATCCATAATTCCGTTATCCAGGGCAAGCTCGTAGAATTTGGGCGTGGCAATGTACGGAGCCATGATATAAATCTCTTCGTTGAAGCTGGGCTGTGGTCCGTGAATCCACAGCACTGATCCGCCTTTTGCCTCACCGGCGAGTTCGGCGGCTTTCACGACTGCCTGCAAATTATCCTGCCCACCGGTCAAATTGGTTTTTTCCAGTTTCTTCATTCCGTCCTTGAATGAGAGAATTTCAGGCGTGCCGCCGTTTTGATCCGAGGCTATGATTATCGACTTGTGCATTGCTTGCGGCAGTTTCGCAAGCGCTGCCTGAAGTTCATTCAAATGCTCTTTCACACTTTGCGAGCCGTCTACGACCAGCACCAGATGATTCGGCGCAGGAGACTCAACTTTTTTTATCGTTTGAACGATCAATGAAGAGCCGCGAACGTAAGGATCTAATACGACATTAGGACCAAGGGTGGCTTTGCGCGCCACTCGAACTGATAGACCGGAGCCGGAAAGATCGTCTTCCTTGAGCTGACCGGCGATCACCTTCTCACCGGTTTCCGAGACGCCGGTGCGTATGCCCTTCAAATTCAAAGACAAATTTTCAGGTGAGCGTAAGCTCAACGAATTGTCCGAGGCAATAGCGAAATTATTATCGATAAATCGTGGCAGTGAGACAGAGGCTTCGGTAAGCGTGTGAAGCTTGAGCGGCACAACGACGGCAACCCGCACTTTCATCTCGCCTTGAGCCGGAACGGGATAGCAGTGCAGGAGTATGCGACCGCGTCCAAGATCAGTACAAATCGCCGGCGCGTCGTGACCGACTGCTACAGGCGCTTCGAAGGTCGAGGCAGCTTGACCGGACGGGTTGAAGTTCGCATTGGTAGGCTCACCGCTTGGCCAGAGAGTCATTTTTGAAATCACTGCGCCCTCAGGCAAACCAATCTCGGCGCGCGCTTCTTCACTGTTGTAAGAGCGGTTCTTAAATACAAAAGTCCAGTTGACTGTTGCACTTAGCGTGCCTGGATTTACAACACCAGTCATAGCCGATCTGATCAAAGACAGCCCGGCAATGGGCGCGCCGACGACATGCCGTTGCAGGTAGTCGTCCGGCATAGAAGCAAAGTTCGAGGATTTGTCATCTCTGAATGGCTTGCCTGTGACGGAAAAATATAGCTGTCTTTGCGTGGTCGGCTCGATTCTTATGAACAAACCCGGAATGCCTGCTGCGCGAGCATCAGCGCACTCCATCATCAAGTCACGCTCCGGATTGAGCTGGCGCAAGAAGTCCAAACCGCTCTTTCTTTCAGCAACACTCTCAGAGGTAGACATGTACTCAGCTACTCGAATGCAGACGGAGCGCGCTTCCGAGCCGATGAACAACACAGTGGAGAAGACCACGCCTATGAAAGAGTACAAAACGGTGCGCAATTGTGAACTGCGCAGTTCTCTCGAGAGCCGCATCAAATTGGTCAAATACAGTGAAGCCATACCGGCAAGCGATGCAATAATCGCAATGCTTGTGAATGCGCCCGGATGGGGGTTGCCGCTGTTGGCATCGACGGCGGGATATTGCAAAATTACAGCCGCCCATGCCACTGCAGCAATGATTGCAGAAGTGCCGACTGCCATACCATTCATGATGCCGCGGCGCTTAGCGAATCTGCGATCGTCGCGACAGAGAGATTTCCAAACGACAAGGTTGGCTGCCGGCACCATCACAGCCAGAGCAATCTCAATCAGCGTCTCCAGCGGATGTTTCAGAATCATCATGGTAATTCGATCGCAGCAAGAAACTGCGGCCGCTCCCAGAAGCAAACCGGGCAGCACCACGCCAAGCAGCATGATGCCCATACCTTCGGGACCGCTGAGCAAACTCTTTTCTTGAAAAGGCGACGCGAAAGAATCATAAACGCCCTCGGGGCGGCTCGATTCCTCATGACTGTGAGGCTCATCATCAGTATGCCGCTCTTCTGCGGCAGGCGGAATTCCAGTAAATGTCATAACTCGCTCCTTTTTATAAGCACGATGCACATGCGCGCCGGTCCGGCATTGCCAGCTTCATCACAGTTGAATCTGCGATGTGAAAGGCTCGCAAACGCACAAACTATCTATGCGAGAGCCAACGCTCAAGTAGAACGCATTCTCGACTCAGGTTGTATGTAGTAAGGTCCGCAATTCCCGAAGTGGCATTTTGGACGGTTTCAATTTACGACAGACAAAAGGCTGATTCGATGGGGTAAACCCTGAATCGAGCTTTCGCCTGCAACGCCCTTGAGCGGCGCCCGGATCGGCGATATTAAGATACTGCCGCAGAGATTTAATGCATGCATTTTCAGAAAAGCGTAAATATATAACAATGGTTATGTGGGCATAGCATTAATTAACCGGTAACGTAATTGCGACACAGGAGCGTGTAAGCAATGGACCCAAAAGTGCTTGTCGTAGATGATAGTGAAGTCAATCAGCAAGTATTGCGCTGGATGCTCAGAGACATGGGCGAAGAGTGCGATGTCGTGTCCAGCGGAGAAGAAGCCGTCTCAGCGGTGAAAAGCTGGCCCTACAAGATCATATTCATGGACCTGAGAATGCCCAATACAGACGGGTTTGAAGCCACGGCAAAGCTGCGTTCCGCCGGGTTTACCGCGCCGATTATCGCCGTCACAGCCAGTTCTGATGAGGATGACTGGAAAAATTGCATGAATGCGGGAATGAACGGCTATCTGACGAAACCGTTTCTGAAAGCCGATTTTCAGGATATCTTCGAACATTGGACGAAGCTGGAAACAGCTACAGTGGATAGTACGGCAGAGGCTTGAAAAATCCTCTAAAATTATAGGCAGGGGTACGGACTAAAGCCGACATGCTGCCCCGACTTTTTGGAGATTCGACAGTGAAAGTTAAACTGAATGTCTATCGGCTTTGCTGGTTCTGCGTTCTACAGGCAGCTATCGCTTGCGTAGTGCTCGGCATCCAGGGCGGAGCACTAATCGGTTAGGCTAAACAGCCCCCAAATTGCTGCCTTGCCGTTCAATCGGCCGGGCACGCGCCTTTAATCTTGCGATAGAACCCACACAGTTGGGCTTTTCGCAGATTATTCGAACAATTCTTGCGGTTTAATGTTTTACCCAAAACATGCCGGGCATAGAAGTAAGTGAAAGCATCCCGGTTAGCTCTCTCAATTCAAGAGCGCCGGGGCTTTCCTTTTTTAGAGCTTGAATAAATCATCGCTCAAGCCGACATTACCTTTCACATCCTTCCAGGTGCTCAGGCAAGGGTTTTTATAGTCATAGTCGTCCCAGCGAAGAGGCAAATACGTGCTGGGATGAACCCAAACGCGCTTCAGGCAGGTCTTGGGGTCGCCGGCTTTGAAAAGCTCCAGAATGTAAGCCGGTTCAGATACACCGGCAACCGTCACCGGCTTCTCGGAAACGCGCGCAATTTGACCGGCTTTCAGACGCTCTTTCAAAACTTTCACAAGTGAAGCAAGATCGGAGTCTTCCATCTTGTCACCGTTGGCCGCGTCCAACATCTTATCGTCAGGCTTCAACGTAAGCACCACAAGTCCGGAGATGCCGCCGCCCCTGGCACGAGCCTTCCCGTCTTTCTGAAGCACTGCGACCGAGCCCTTGTTGAACTCGCCGGTTTCTTCAATACGCATCATCTTCGGTTTTTTAAAAAACAGCTTTCCCGCCTCAGTAATTGAAGAACCGGATTTGAAGGTCTTTGTCTCGAACAAAAGCGAATAGTCATTGAGGCGATCAACTTCCTTTCCCATGTTATCGATGAAGGCATTCGCTTCCTTCATCGGCTCCACAAGCGGCCCTTGCGCATCAAAGTTCATATTCTTGCGTGCCGCGACGCTCACCGGTGCACCGGCAAAAGCCGCCTGCCAGCAGCTTGCCGCCATCATCAATGCCAACCCGCACACCAGGCGTTTATCAAAAAACTTTGCCACCATCACTTTTGTTCTGCAGCCTCCAGGCGTTTTTGCATCTCAAGCATTGCAGCGTATACAGCGCGAAGCTCGGGCAACATTATGGCACTCGGTGAATTTTTCTTGTAGAGCACAATACTTTTCAAGTACTCTGGTATCCTTGATCTGTTTCCCAATCCAGAACTCAATTGGCTTCGCGTCTGCCACATCTTGCTTTTGCAATTTCAGCTTTCGTCTCGCTTATCGCGACAACGAGCAACTTTGCAAGCGCTGCCAATGCAGGCACCTCCACTTGCGGCAATGCAAAGTCGTCACCTCGCAGAGTCTTCACATCTGCCGAAGAGGTGATCGCCACTTACGGTACGGCCGTGCGCAAGAAGCTGAAACCGATTTTGAATGCGATGGATGTGCCGTACCCGCCCACGCAAATGACCTGGATTTGTTTGAAACAAGAGAAGGTTCTCCTGCTTTTTGCAAAAGACAAGAATGGAATACAAAAACAAATTCTCGGTTATCCGGTAATCGGCGCCAGTGGTGCCGCCGGACCGAAACTGAAAGAAGGTGATTTGCAAGTCCCCGAGGGCTTCTACCGTATTCCCAGCTTTCACCCCAATGTCATTGCGCACATGGCATTGGACGTCAATTATCCCAACGAAGAAGATCGGCAGCATGCCAAATCAGATCCTGCACGCAGGAAAAAACTCGGCTGCGACATTCTCATTCACGGAAGCCGCTGGTCGACTGGATGCCTGGCCATGGGTAATGAACCGATAGAAGAAATGTTCGTGCTTGCGTTCGATTGCGGCATCAAAAATATTCGACTCATTTTTGCGCCTTGCAATCTGGTAAAAGTAAAACCGCAAATCGATTTCAAAAAACAGCCGGACTGGCTTCCGGCGCTCTATCAGCGGCTTTCGGCCGCTATGAAAAATTATCCCATTGATGTTTCTGCAGTGCCGCCTCCTCCGGTTTTTCCAGACACGAAACAGGAGAAAAAATAATTGAACGTATTATTCGTTTGCCTGGGAAACATTTGCCGCTCGCCCATGGCCGCGGGCATTATGAAAAGCATTTACGAAGAAAGGGGCATTACTGGGGCAATCGAATCGGCCGGAACAATGGACTGGAACGTCGGCAGCGGTGCCGATCCACGAGCTGTTTCCGTAGCCGGAGCAAACGGTGTAAATCTGAAGGCGCATCGCGCCCGGCAGGTGAAAGCGGATGATTTCGAACGCTTCGATATCATTTTCGTAATGGAAAATGTGCATGCGCAAACCTTGCGCAAGGTGTGCCCTCCTGCGCATGCGCACAAGATTTTTCTTTTGGGAGTGGATGAAGAAATCACCGATCCGTATCACGGAAGCGAAGCCGAATTCCACGCCACATACAAAGTGCTGAAATCCCACTGTCTTAAAGCAGTCCAGGAGCATTTGCAGTTTTGATTGAACCAGCGGGTACATTGTCTAGGTCGAATTAGTTTCTTCGGAGTGAAAAAATGCCCAAGAAGGCTTCGCATGAGGCGGCAGACGAGTTGTTTCAACGAGTCAAAACGGATCGTTCCAACCTTGTAGGACCGGGCGCCGAAGAGGCGGACATCACGAATTTGGAACAGTCGCTTTTCGTTTCACTGCCGGCAAGCTACAAAGCTTTTCTGCAACTATTCGATGGTGGTCAATTCAATTTCGGGCGCCTGCATTGCATCACGGAGAAAGGCGCGGGATGGCACGATCTAGTGCAGCAGCTCGAAAACTTTTTCAGCTACCACCCGATACTCGGCGTTCGCGCTCTCTTTCCATTCGGCAGCAGCTATGGCGGAGACGTATTCTGCTTCGATCTCTCAGCGATGAAAGACGGTGAATGTCCGGTTCTCGAGTTCGACCACGAAGGCGCCGACGATCAAGAATTACGCCTTGTCGGTCAAGATTTTGCCACATGGATCGCCAATGGCTATCGCGATCTCGATGAAGACGAGCTGAATATCGAGGTCTACATCAGTACGAACGCAGACCTGGAAGACTGCGAATTAATCGGCGAGAAACATTCTCTCACTATCTCTTTGACCGACGAAGGTGAATACGCGGTGAGAGTTTTCATGGCGGAAAGCCGCACCAACAAATTTCAAGTATTTGCAGACGCAGACTGGCAGGCTGTAAGACCCCGTGACAAAAACGCTGATAAGTTCAAGGGAAACAGCAAAGCGCTGGAGAATTTGAACAAATACATCGGTGAAGTTTTGGAGAAAACGAACGAACCGCTGGAACTGTTTATCTTCAGCACAGGGGAGATGAACAGTGATGACCGCTGGAAAACTTCGATCGGCAAAACTAAATTGTTGGGCAACGATATCGAGCTCAAAGCAGGCGATTTGCTGAAGATTGAACCGGACGCCAAGATCAGCCGTTTAAGCCTGCCGCAGTTGGCGAATCATGTAGAAAAGCCGGCTGAACCAGGCGAGCTTTGCTGCAGTTTTTGCGCGCGCGGGCAGAGCGTCGTGAAAAAACTAATCAGTGGACCTTCCGTGACTATCTGCGACGAATGTGTTGATTTATGCAACAACATCTTGGACGACGAGACTGAAGAAACACACGATGAATAGATAGTCGGCAGAATATCGTTTACAAAATTTGTCCAAAAAGAACCGACTGGCATGGTATCCAGTCGGTGCAGAACGCTTTTAGTGCGTTACTTTGATTGTTTGACCGGAACTCCGCTCGAAAGTTCCCAATTTAGAGTGGCGCTCTAAGCGGACTTACCACGCCAGTCGCGATGCCTGGAGTCGTGATAACGCTCAATATTATTCATACGCTCCAGGTGCTCAATAGGCTCCATAAAAGATGTGTTCATGCCATCACACAATTCATAGGGTTTAAGACCAGGAGCAAACTTCAGCGTACAGTGACGTGCGAACCACCAGGTTGCCAGCGTTGCCACTTGTTCTAATTTACCGGGTTCTTCGAATAAATGAGTGGCGCCTGGAATGATCTCGATTTCACTGTGGCATTTCATCGAATGCAAAGCATTCTCATTCAAACCCATTACATGAGGATCAAATCCGCCAACTAAGAAAAGCGTCGGGCAAATGACATAAGGAAGCGCTTCAGCAGCGAGATCCGGCCGTCCACCACGCGAGACGATTGCAGCAACTTTAGAAGGGCGTTTCGCGGCACAAGACAATGCGGCGGCACTGCCGGTGCTGGCACCAAATAATCCAAGCGCCAGATTACCGGTTGCTTTCTCGTTCTCGAGCCAGTCAACAGCGGCACACAGTCTGGTGGAAAGCATGTCGATATCAAAACGAAAGTGCATCGAGTAGTGTTCTTCGCGCTCTTCTTCGT
>JADYYD010000493.1 GCA_020853845.1 Candidatus Melainabacteria bacterium | reverse complement strand
GGTGGGTGTAAAACTACGAAATATAGTAAGTAGTCCGGCAAGTTAGCGATGTGGTAACACAGCCAACTTAATCTAGCCGCCTGGGGACGGGTTTACTAAGCGACGCTAATGTTGTCTTGGCGCGCTTAAGCATAAAAAGTCGCGCCTTCGGCGGCATCAGTAGAGCCACCATATCTAGAAAGCTCATCAATAGCCTTTTGCGGAACGCAAGGGCAAATGGCTTTGTTTGCAATCTCTGCGTCATTTCTTCAGGCTGAGGCATATCTTTCAATTCTTTCTTTTGCAGGCATAAACCGCACCTCCGTCCCAAAAACAAATTTCTTTAGCCAAGCCGAATTTAAGCGCGTCTGCGTCCGGTTCGGTCACCCTGGCTAACGCGGCGCATCCGCGCATTTCCCCTTTCGCCGTTGCCGATGATGCGGCAGCGGTTTCACCCTTCATGGAGAAATATCATGAATGCTTTGTTGTTGGCTGATGTCCACGCCGTCTTGTCCATTGGCACCGTTGTCTTGCTGCTAGTGCTGGCTGCAGTTGCTGTTATCGGAACGCGCATCGTGCGCGCCAAGGAAAAGCAGCAAGTGCGAAAGTGGCGTTTGGAGCGCAAGCATTGCGAGCCGAACGAGAAAGACTGACGGCTGGATGTCCAATCTGCTCAAGCCGTTTGTGATGCGGCTGAGCTGCTGTCGGAAACTGTTCCTGTCAATTGAATTCTTAAAAGGAAAAGGATGAGAATATGTCATCAATTCACACGGTTTTGCCGGTGCTGGTGCTCGTAGATACGAACGGCAAGGGCAGCGCCGGCAAAATTGTTTTCTCGCCGGGCAAGCCTCGCTCGGCTGTGGTGCTGTTCGAAGACGCACCTCCGGAAGTGCATGACTTCGGCAATGCCGAGTTGACCGGCAGCAAGATGCAAGGCTATTCGGTCTTGCTCGGACCTCATACCCTTGCCACCAAACCCGGTGGCAAGCCGCTGTCCTTTCGCGGCCGGGCTGCATGTGCGGCTTTCCGTCCAGGCAAGGATGAGCTGGCGCTGGTTTTCGCCGCCGAAGACGATAGTCCCGATTGCACTGTCTGGCGTATCAACCCGGTCAATGGCGCCGACCTGCCTTCGGTCTACTTCGACAATCCGTCATCGATCGTGTACTCGAGCGACGGCGAATTGTTTGCGGTGGGCGGACAGAACGGCGACGTCACGGTGTTTCGCCTCATGGAAAACGGCGAGGCTAAGGAGGTTCGAACGGTAGGAGTCGGTGGCGCAGTGCGCAGCATGGTGTTCGAAGAACTCGAAAACCAGCTCTACGTCGCCACCGACCGCAACATGTTGGTGAGCGTCTTCTACGAGGTCGAAGACGACCTTCCGGTGCAGCGCGGCATCATCAATGACGAGTGCAGCATCACTAACAGGTCTTTGAAGACGCTCGCTTACCACCCCAACAGCAATTTGCTTGCCGCGGGCGGCATCGGCAAGGAAGTCTGGGTTTCAAACCCGGCGCGTCAATCTGGTCGTTCGATTGCACTGCGCCAGGCAACTCGCATTCTCGGTTTGCAATTCGCCGAGAAAGAAGATTGTCTGGTGGTGATCGGCGACCATGGCGTGGAACTCGTCAGCTTCAGCATCGACAGCGAACACCTGCCTGTTTTCGAACAGCGCACGGTGACTTTCACTTCGATTGTCAATCTGATGGGCTGCCACCACTATGGCGAATTGCTTTTCATCGGCACTCTTCTGTCCTTTCCGCTGGACTGAGTTTGCCGTTGATGTCGGTGGCGGAGGGCTCGGCGTTCGGGCCGCTCGTGCCAATACGTGAGACGTGAAAAATGTTCGTTTCAAGAATCTCAAACAAAGGGGAATGATTATGAGTTCGTACACCAAACGTTTTCATGCTGTCCAGAGCCGTGCTTCCGCGCTCTTTTCCGAGCTGGAGCTTTGCCGGATGATCACTGCCGGTGATACCGCCGGCGGCGACGAAGACTTGCGCGCGATGGCCTTCGTGGCTGCTCAGCACGTTCGATACGCTAGTGAGCGCGTGATGAGCGGGCTCAAGTCCCTGCGCAAGCCGCAGGACCGCCCGCCGGTGATTACGCCGGACGATTACGAGCGTTTCATCGAACGCTGCCACGGCATCGCCGGGGCGCTCGGAGTGTCCAGCGACAAGGTCGCCGATTCGCTGGTTGCCGAGGCGGAACTGGCGCTCAGCCATGCCGAAGACGCGCTCAAGCATGCGCGCAAAGCGTACGAGAGCATCGGCAAGCAGTTGTTGTTCGTGGAGTCGGAAGACCACGCGTCCAAGAGTTTGAACGAGCCTGCCTGAGCGTTCAGGCTGTATCTGTGTTTGCGAGCGAAGGGGCTTTTGGAGCCCCTTCGCTTGCTTCGATAGGAGAAACTATCATGTTGTCCAAGAAGCTTCAGAGCGAACTTCTCGTTCGCACCCTGAATGTCGTCACTTCCATGGCGCTCGTCTCGGCAATTCGTGAAGTTGCCGATGCCGAGCAGACGGAAGGTTTCCAGTTCGATCGCAAGAGCTACGAAACTCTTGCCGACTCGATCGACGAAATGTCAAAGGGGGTCGATGGTGAATTCGCCGCCGCGTACCGCGAGGTCGCTCAGCGCGTCCGCGAGCATGCCCGGAGTTTTTGAAGGGCGTGATGTTCGACGCTCATCGGGTGGCTCAAATTGAGAAAAAACGGGACAGGTGTTGCAAGACATCTCCTCGTTTTTTCTCATTTGCCGTCTAAATATTAACAAATATAGTAGGCGCGGGTTGTAAAGATAAGATAGCTAGCGACATTCAAGAATGTTTCGAAGTAGCTTTTTGGTACTGGCAGAGTAGAAAACAAAGCTCTTGATCAAGTAGCTTGCCATTCAAGCATTTCGTTCTTCTCCTCTTCCATCTCCAGCAAGCCCCAATTCAACAACCACAGTTCAATCCGGCGTATCCAGGTCTTCTAAGCTTGGCGCGGGAGACGACTGGTGTCGAATGAATGGGGAAACACTGTTCGGCAGAGCGAGAAAGACGATTGCCTCACGGTGGCAAGAGCTGCTGTGAATCCCAACCGGAACCTGCATTGCCGTTTAGAAAGCGCGCAAGCATCGTTCTAAACAGGAATTCGAGGAGGCACATCATGAAAGGCTGTGTCCATCTGATCTGCGATTATGCGCCGGGCGATCTGGCCTGGTCCGAAATTCTCTCCGCTCTCTGCGATGAATTGCCGGGCAAAGTTCGCCTGGTTCAAACATCGGTTGCATCGTTCGACACCATCGCCACCGGCTTTGCAGTCGCGCAGCTCGCTAATCGTCCGACTGCCAACGCCTCCAAGCTCGTGCTCTTCGCCAATTGCGCTCCGCGCAAGGACGCCACCGGAGCGCGCAAGGACAACGAGGGTGAAGGGCTTGTCTATGCCAAGCTCAAGAATGGTGCTCAGTTGCTCGTCGTCAACTCCGGATATTCGCTCTCATTCGTGCGCCCGCTCATTGTCGAGCTGAAGTCGACGAAGACTTCCGCACGGGGCAGCCAGTTCCGCTCCCGGGACAACTTCCCGAAAGCGGTTTCGCAGTGCCTCAAGGGCGACATGTCCTTCCTCGACAAGACGCTCGATCACAGCGATCCGGCTATCATCCCGCACATGCCGGATGCGGTCGTCGCCTATATCGACTCATTTGGCAACATGAAGACCTCCATCCGCACCGGCAATACCCTGCTTGCGTCTCTCAAGGAGGGCGACAAGGTGCGCGTCATCGTCGGCGACAAGCGGCGCTACGCCACCGTCACCAACGGCAGCTTCAGCGTGCCGGAGGGTGAACTGGCCTTTGCGCCCGGCTCGTCCGGCTACGACCAGCCGTTCTGGGAGCTCTTCAAGCGGGGCGGCTCGGCTGCGCAGGAGTTCGGCGGCGCCACCACCGGCTCGCG
>JADYYD010000492.1 GCA_020853845.1 Candidatus Melainabacteria bacterium | reverse complement strand
TCCTAGTCCAGAGAGGCAAATATAGTAAGGCATTCGGGCAAAAGGCTACCGCAATCCTGCGAAACGTTGTAATGTGGAAGTGTCGGCGCTCGGGCCGGGCGTCACATTACTAATCTGCCGAGGTGTTGCCTTATGGACCTCTTAATGCCGGCGCTGGGCGTGGTTCTTATGCTCATGGGTGCAGGCTATCTCTACAAAGCATTTGTCGCTATCGTTCATGGAAGACTCTGGTATTTCTCGGGCTTCCTGCCGTTTACCATCGTTTCGCCCTGGTTTGTTTTCGCCCCTCCCGATGAGCGAAAAGCCAATGCACTCTGCAAAGTAAAAGATGCTATATGGGTGCCGATATTTTTCGGTCCTATTTTCGTCATTTGCAGCATCCTCTGTCTTTCGGCTGGCGCTGATATGGCAAATCTCCCTGGCACTTCAACGACCAACAGAATTCTCACATCATGGACGTCGGATAAAACACCTGTGATCGTTTTCGACAAAAAACACTACAAAATGCAATTTCCTGCAGTGATGAAAACCGCCAACAAAATTTCGAAGATGTTCTTCAACAAAGCCGTCGACATCAAAGAACAAGACAAACTATTGCCGACCGGCGGATGATTGAAAATTCTGGTGCTTGCTCTACTTGCAGGAAGTTGTTTATTGCTGGGCATCGGCGTAGCTGAGGCCAGGAACGCTCCTACTTTCCATCAAATAAACGAAACAAGAGCGAGAGCGGATAGCATTAGAATCAATGTCAAAAAACGAGAGCTAACCGTTTTAGTAAAACACAATGGTGGCATCGGAAAAACTAAAATTGAACTGGAAACCGGCGATTGGCCCGATAATCTCAAGCTGGTTTTCCAAAACTTCGGTGCGCTGGAAGGCTGCAAAGTCAGCACTTCCACACGCCAGTTCGACGCATCAGTACCACACTCGGTTAAGGAACGCATCATACAGCTAGGAGAAGGATTCTCAGCAAGGCGCAGAAACAAAAAAATTTGCATCGATGCTCCACCCAACTTCATCAGAAAAAACGAAAAGTTTCTGCAGTTAGAATGGGTCGATTTTTACCGTTAGCATTCTATGATGTTTTGCAAACAAGCTGTGCAAGCTCTTCTCGCAATTCCGCCGCAGTCTGGTATCGACAATCCGCGTCCTTGTGCAAAAGTTTGAAAACAATCGATTGCAAGGATTCAGGCACACTGCAATCGTCAGCCAAAAAAGGCAAACGCGATGGCGGCTCATTCACATGCTGCCACATCACGTTATAGGCATTCTCATTCAAGAAGGGTGGATCACCGGCAAGCGCGTTATACATCATGCAACCAAGCGAATACAAGTCACTGCGAAAATCCACTTCCCATCCTATGCATTGTTCAGGACTCATGTAAGTTGGCGAGCCGAACAACTGACCGGCCGCAGTCAGTCTTACAGAGTTGTTTCCCTCCGCAACCGACTTGGCAATGCCGAGATCGAGCAGCGTTACTTGAGCACCACTGCTTTTAATCTTGACTAAAACATTGCTCGGTTTCAAATCTCGGTGAACAATTCCTTTGTCATGCATAGCAGAGAGTGCGTCGCACAGTTGAACAAAGACTGGAACACAAAAACCGGCGTCAAGTTTTTCAGACTGCTCAATAATCTCGTCAAGCGTGTCACCACTAACATAGTCCATAACCAGATATGGCTGCCCATCTTTGTCTTCGCCGAAATCGTGCACGCCGACAATATTTGGATGGTTGAGAGAGCTGGCTAGTTTGGCTTCGCGCTCAAATCGCTGCAATGCGGATCCGGTTGCCACCATATTGTGGTGCATCATTTTGATCGCAACAAGTTTTCCCAGCACGACGTGGCGAGCAAGATAGACTACACTCATTCCACCTTTACCGAGAATTTTCTCGATGCGATATTTGCCCGAAACAACTTCTCCAAGTTTCAACTCGTTTACATCGAAACTCTTGGAAGTATCAGATCTCTCGAGCATTGAACGCAGATTGGACATTATGCGCGTTTTCTTCTCGAGCGCATTCGGTTCAAGACCATCAACGGCAGTGCGAAGATTGATCTTTACGTCAGTGACATCATCGCCCAGCTTGTCTGCAATCTCAGCGATATCCAAACCTGCTTCAATCAACTGCAAGATCTTTTTTTGATCGGAATCGAGAAACGATCTATTGAGGCTGTGTCGAGAGCCGGTTCCAACAAGTACGCGGTTGGCAAGCCCGCTGTCCAACCACTTTGCACCTTGCAGCACAGCATTCATCGCGCTTTCCAACTGCTTTTCCGTTGCGTCTTTCAAACAATACCCGTCAGCACCCGCAGAAAGCGCCGATAAAAATGCGCCCTCATCATCATTGGAAGTAAACATGATGATGCGAGTTTCCGGTAAAGACGCTTTGATTGCCTCGGTCGCTTGGATGCCGTTTTTATTGGGCATGGAAACATCCATGAAAATAACAGCCGGTCGATGCCTGGTCGCCATATCGATAGCTTCATCGCCGTCGGTCGCCTCAGCAACGACCTTGACTCCACTTATTTTTTCCAGCGCGAATTTGAGACCGACCCGCATAACCATCTGGTCATCAACAATAACAACGGGAATGTTCAGATCACTTTGCAATCGTCGGGCCTTTGGCTGATTTCGATGGAAACGGATTTTTTCGTGCGGGCAATTAACTATAATGACAGTTATATCTCGGTTCTTCATCCCTTACCAGAGGGAAATCAAGCGCCAGAGAGCCTTGTGATTGTTATATCTTCCTGCCATGCCTGCCATGCCGCACATTACTAATTCGCCCCATCTGCCATCAAACACACGCGCTTATATCCGCCGCGCGCTTATTGGAGGGGGGCTGATTTTGACGATGCTGGTTGCATGCAGAGAAGCTCATTCGCAATCAGCACCGAGTGTGGATGCCGCCGGCGATGAGCGCGAGATCTTGAAGCAGAAGCGAGAAACCTTTGCAAAATGGGAGAAAACTGAAGAAGGTCGTGCGTATTCAGTTTCGACAAATAAAAAATCGGATACGGCTGGCAAAAAACAGTACATGGACAAGCTTAGCCCGGGTGGCAAGATCTATTTTCTAACTTGCAGAAAGGACTACGGCGAAGCGCTGAAATTGCTTGATGCGTTTTCCAAACGCGATACCGGCAGCGGATTGTATGTGAAAGCAAAGTGTCTTGATGGAATGCACAGACGCCTCGAGGCTATAACGTTCTATACGAAAGCACGTGCCAAGATCGGCAAAGACTTCAATCCGGGACCGCGATTTTATCTGCATTTTAGTGCGGCACAGGCGGCAGCAGGGCAAGATGTTGAAGCACTAAAGAATCTCAAGATTGCAATTCAAAAATCGCCCAGCGCCGAAGAATATTCTTCGACAAGATCCGCAGTGGTCACTTCGGCTTTGAAGCGACTGTATTATTTGGAGGAGAAAAAAGGGAAATTTCCACTCGCTTTCGAGCACTATTTGTCACTGGCAGGCACGGATAAATCGCAATACACACTCAACGAGCCTATCACCGCGGATGGTGCTACCAAGGCAAGAGCAGAGAAATGGTTGAAAGAACATTCCGTGCCACCAAAGGCCACTGACCCGCTTGCCAGGTGCAAATATTTTACGACTGCCGCCAAAGCATATCTTGCCTCAGGAAACATTGTAAAAGCTAAAGAGTGTCTGGCTTCCGCAATCGAACTGAGGGAACCTGCAGTCGGTAATTTTCCTGCCGAACTCACTGATGATCCGACCACCGGCTTTCGCCAGGCAAAAGAAACTGCCGCCAATCTTCTGATCACGCTCGATCTCAAAGACAAAGACTTGAAGTCCGCCTGCAAACATATTCGCGCAACATTTGTCACTGATCCTGCAAGAGAAGATCAAAAGATGCTTACATCCTTATCGATGAAAGATGTTTCCGAGATCGCAACCGCTCAAGATCGCGCGCTCCATTCCACAGTTGCCGAAGAGCGTTTGGATTTTGGATCGCCGGATTGGAAATAAGTTTCGAAAGAATTAAAAGGGCACATTTTTTGCATCGCGTCTTATCTGATACCAGCTTATAAAGACGGCGACTGCACAGACTGAAACACCAGCGAATCCTATGATTTCGTTGAAACCGACATTTCGGAAGTCTCCGAAAAACCACAAAATCGGCATGCCTAAATGTCCAAGACTCAAATCTCTTGCCCCCGACTATTAATGACACGGTGAGTTATAGCCATTCTGCCTGCGTTAACCGGGTCGGTAAATGGGGGAAATACGCTTAATCTATTTCTCAATTAAACATTCGCTGTTCAAGCGGTTTTCAGGAACTGTTGCAGGGTGCTGGTGTCTTTAAAGCATCAGTAAGGAGGGAAGATAATGAAAGTAGCAACTGATACCAAGGCACCTTTAGGGATGACACTCTTGGGAGTAGCATTCGTACTCGTCATGGCTTTAGCTTTCATATGGCCGAAAGCTCCTGGAGATAAGACGGCCGGTTACGTAGAAGACGGGACGGCCGTACAAAGCGATACGATCAGTCCAAAAACTGCCGCAAAAGAAGACTCTACCGCCAGGTAAATGCGGGAATATCAAACAGAGCCCGCAGTCGAAGCCGTCTTTACCGCAAAATTACTTTGAATCACGCTTGATCAATTCAGTGTAAAGCGCTTCACACCCTTGATCGGTACACCGCGTTATCTGCATTTTGCCACCCACGATCGGAACACGAATCTTGTGTGTAGTCACAACTTTGCCACCAATTACGATGGCAACATTTTTCATGACATTTTCGCGAGTAAATCTCTCAAGTGGCGCAACTTGATCATCCGCTAATGAAATTGAGAGTTTCGGTTTTCCTTTCTCATCTGTTTCCTTGACAGGTCTTTCTTTAAGAATGATAGGAATGAACGATTCTTTGTTGACGACTACGTAAGTAATTTTCCCGCGTTCTGCCGGTGACAGGAATTCGTAGTCATTGATAAGAACGTGCTCGGCGTTTCGCAAAGGTTCAAGATCCTTTTGCGCATCAGCTTCTCTCTGTATCAGATAAAGTCCGTCAGTCAATGCCTTGGCTTCTGCCAAAGAGCAGTTCGTCATAGTAAAAATAAAAACCATGCCAATCAAAAGTCTTTTCATTGATCACCCCGCGCAGTAAAGAGGAGTCTTCCAGTTCTCCTCTCACATTACCGTCGGCGTATCGCCTCAGCCTCATTCTTTAGCTCAGCTTTCGAATTGGGAGCCCCCGGCATTTAATGTTCTTGCTGCGGCCCGCAAACCATCTGCAACACTTATATGGAACAATGTTTTTGACCAGCCGTATGGAGCAAGTGGCCATGACCAGGAGCGTAGCGCTGCAACGAATAATTATCGTGCTTATCGCGGTGGTAGGTACCTTTTACCACTTACCAGCGCAAGGACAAGCGAGCCAAAACCTGAAGAACATGCGCGCGCGCGTGCCGAGCATGGGGGAGGGCCCCGGTGATTGGGTGCAGTTCCGAAACGGCTTAGGTGTGAAGACAGAGGCTGTTCCCTACGCACAGATGCGATCGGTCGCAACCGGCCGGATTGGAAACGTGCCGACTTCAGTAGCTCATGTGACCTGGAACACCGGCGGCTCAGGCAACTGGAGCGCTCTGCTCATGTTTGTGGAATCGAAGGGCAAACAGGTGCAGGTCGGGACGTTCACGCATTACATAGGCAGCACCGATAAACTCGAGATCAAGAACAATCGCATTTTTGTCCACCTGGACAGCGAAGATGCAAACGCCTTTAAGGGCATGAGCGGCGTGAAGCTCGAAGGAAAAGGCTGGATCTCCATGGCTCCCAAGGAGTTTGAAAAATAAGAAGAGATAGCCAAGGCGCAACTGCCAGCCTACTCCAGGTTTTGGGGAGTGTTGAATTTTTGTTGCGGTTGTCAAGAGTTTGAATTTCCAGTTATAGAATCGATAAATCGTGAACCCGGTTCACACCCTTATAAAAGGAACGATTTGAAAAACATGGAAAGTCAGTCAAAAGCAAAACGCAGCAAAGCGGTTCAGCTCATTGCTCTGGGATCGCTGCTTTCATTGAGCACCTCTTTGACCGGTTGTTCTACGGCAACGCAAATAGCGAGCAAAGACAAAGAGAAAGACAAGGATAAAGAAGAAAACACTACATCGGGCGGCTCGCACTTTCACGGCGGTGGCTTCAGGACCCGCAGGCCTGTGACCAGCGCCTCCACGAGACCGGCATCGGGCTCAGTCTCGCGTGGATGGTTCGGCGGATTCAGATTCTGCCTCGGCTAGTTACTTCCGGAGTGTTTTGAAAATGAAATTTGAAAAGATGCAGGCACGCCGCAATTGGAAGCAGCGTGCCGACGAAGCAGGCTACCTTGCTGCTGTTTTAGACAATCCACCATACTGGGTGGAGGCTCTCGACGAGCCTTTCTGTTGCGTGCTTTCCCTGGAGGAAGTCGAAGAAGTGATCGAGGCGGCCACAAGCGAGCTGTACGACATGGCTTTGCAAACCGTCGACTTCGTAGTCAACGGTTCGAGTTCCGAGCGTTGCTTCGAAGCTCTAAAGATCGATCCTCAATATCGAAATGCGATCAGAAAATCGTGGCGTCGAAGCGATCAGTCGATCTATGGAAGATTTGATTTCGCATACAGTGGTGGCGAACTGAAACTGCTCGAGCTGAATTTCGACACGCCGACCTCATTGTACGAAGCATCAATTCTGCAGTGGTTCTGGCTGGAAGATTTGAAAGTACAAAAGACACTTCCGGAATCATCGGATCAATTCAACAGTATGCACGAGCGATTGATTGAATGCTTCCAAAAAGCGAGCAAGGACAGCCGGACGATTCACCTTGCCAGTGTCGAAGATTCGGCAGAAGATGAAGACACTGTTCGATATCTTCAATCATGCGCACTGCAAGCGGGAATGGACGCTCGCTTCATCTACATGAAGGATCTCGGCTTCGACAGCCTCGGGCAATTAATTGATTTGGACGGCAACGTTATCAATCAGTTGTTCAAACTTTATCCATGGGAGCAGTTGATGTACGAAGACGCCGAAGTGAAAAAGAACTTTGGCCGCCGCATTTTCAGCCCGCTTTCGGAGTCAAGCTTCACCAAATTTATCGAGCCGAGTTGGAAAATGATTCTGTCGAATAAGGCAATTCTGCCGATATTGTGGCAGCTATTTCCTGCGCAAAAATATTTGCTTGAAACAACATTCGATGATGATTCAGTCGAGGCAAATTTCCTGAGACAATCTCCGCACGTGAGAAAGCCGATTTTTGGTCGTGAAGGTGGAAGCGTATCGATTGTAGATCCGGCACATCCTGAAAATTCAATCGAAAAAGAAGGTGTGTATGGAAGCGAAGGATTTATTTTGCAAGCTCATCATGAGTTGCCGAAACACGGAGACTATCATCTCGTCATGGGCAGTTGGATTATCGACGGTGAGCCAGCCGGCATCGGACTGAGAGCTGATAACCATCCGATCACAGGAAACACGGCAATCTTCGTGCCTCACTATATAAGAAACTAGCAAAAGTGGTGGCATTTGCGCAGGAAATCATCTTGACAGTTTTTCGATGATTGGTAGAATGAAAATGTAGCAACTCATAAGGTTCCTCCACCAACAGCGAGGTATCGATCATGCATCTCCCGAACTCTGAAAATTAGCAGGAAGCGATTGTGGCTGTTTATCTCAGCCTCTGCCAGCGCAAGGGATCATGATCTGACGGGAACCAAGAGTTCTTGAATGTTCTTCCTAATGCAATAGCCAATCGGTATCCTGCTGAAAGGAGCACGGATAAAGAATCTGGCGTAATGCCTTGATGTGCGTAAGCACATCGAGAAGCATACGCTTCGATTTTCGACGTGCTCCTGGGAAACCCTGTAGCTAGAAGTGTCGGAAACTTTTGCATCAATAGTGCAAGAGCAACTCTTGGCGCGCAAAATAGGAGAACTTTTCACGCATATGAACCCGAATTTGAAAGAACAATTTCGAAAAATCGGTGCTCGGGTGAAATTTGTTTTTGTTGATGCCGAAGAGAGAATTGGTTTCACAAGAGTAAAGCAACCACCCGCAAGCCTCGATGTCATTGAGGATAAAGAAGGAGAGATTTTTCAGATCAACATCCGAAGAGATGTTTCAAACAAACTTGATCTGTCTGTTCTCGAAGTCCTGCCAAAAGACAAACACCTTGTCCTACTGGCGCGACAACTGGACGATGACGGAAAGACGATCTCAAAAGATCATTTCCTTTGTGGTCACGATGAGAGACATCTGTTTGTTGCCGGCGTGGATAAAGTGTCCACAGTGGCTGCAGCTAAAGCCTCTCTCAAGCCCGCGGAAATATTTTCCCAAGAAATTGGTGTCACCAACGAAAAACGCAATCGCAGAAAGACTAAAGTCTTTAAGCGTCAAGGAGAGTGGTTTTTCACTCCCGCGAATATCGAACCAAAGCCGACACTAATCCTCAAAGACGAACCACTGCGTCGGAACAACAGGAGCAAAGCACATATTGCAGAATTCGCCTACAGATCAGGCGGCGAAGAAGTAAGAGTGTGCAGCCAATTTCCCAATGGTCTAACGCAGGAAGAGTACAAGACCTTGATCGCGGACAACCCTAAAGCCAAATATTTCAATTGGAGAAATATGAAGCGCAATGCTGCTGTCTACGCCAAGGGAAAGATCAGGCATGCCGATCACGCTACCGTACATCTCGACACCTGGCATCGTGTTCTCATGAATACAGAACGCTTTCCAGAAAATATTACCGTCGTTTTTCTCGACTAGCGATTCGACATCACCTGGAATAAGAGGACTCTGCGCGTACATTTACTTGTCCCACCCAACCGGTACGCGCAGACCAACCTCGGTTTTTCTGCACACTTAAACAATCCGCAGTGCTTTGCGCTGGAAAGAAACAAATATGAGTATCAGCATAATTTCCTCAAACAAAAACTGGATTGAAGGTCGCGCTGTCGATCAGTTGCAGAAGTGCTTGGAACTGCCGGGCATGAAAGCGGCAATTGGCATGCCCGATTTGCATCCTGGCAATGGAGCGCCGATTGGTGCCGTCTTCGCTGCGGAAAGATTTCTCTATCCTCATCTAGTCGGCAGCGATATCGGCTGCGGCATGGCATTATTCAGCACCAACATGAAGAAGGGACGAATCAAAATCGAAAAGTGCATCGAGAGACTTGGTGCATTAGACCTTCCCTGGAATGGAAACATCGATCTTCTGCTTCAAGAAGTGGGACTGAAGAACTCTCAGTTCGATAATTCCCTTGGCACTATCGGCGGTGGTAATCACTTCGCCGAATTGCAGTATGTCAATGAAGTTTTCGACGAAGAAAAATTCACTCAACTGAACTTAGATGCGTCCGAATTACCATTACTGATTCACAGCGGTTCACGCGGACTTGGCGAATCGATCCTTCGCTGGCATGCGGCACGATTCGGCGCTCGGGGCCTTTACGAGGAATCGAATGAGGCAGAAGATTATGTGTGGGCGCATAATCATGCTCTGGCATGGGCGAGACTGAATCGCAAACTAATCGCGCTTCGTTTTCTGGATGCGCTCGGCGCTGAAGGTCTGCCGGTCCTGGATGTCTGCCACAATCACCTGGAAAAGATCGCAATCGGAAACAGCAATTTTTGGTTGCACAGAAAAGGAGCGGCCGATTCGAATAAAGGGCCGCTTGTAATACCGGGATCGAGAGGCACTCTTAGCTATCTTGTGGTACCGACCGAAGACCAGAGCAAAAATTTATTCACAGTCGCTCACGGAGCTGGAAGAAAGTGGAATCGATCCGACTGCAAACACAGGTTGCGCAGACGCTATTCGGAAACCAGCCTCAGACGCAACAAATTTGGTGGTCGCATCATTTGCTCCGATAAAGAATTGTTATATGAGGAAGCACCGCAAGCCTACAAAGACATCGACATAGTGGTCGGCGATCTGATTGATGCCGGTCTTGTCTATCCTGTAGCGTCTCTGGCACCGTTAATAAC
>JADYYD010000491.1 GCA_020853845.1 Candidatus Melainabacteria bacterium | reverse complement strand
GGCCCCCAAAAGTTCTCAGTTGCACTATTCCCTCTTTGCTATGTTCTATCTCTCAGAACGTAGTATCATGCCTGGACTGGCGTTAAATGTCGGAGTCGTTTCAGCAATGTTTTCTCTTGCTCGTGCAACCATTTTTGCCGCTGCACTCAGCCTTTTGCTCGCCCCGTGCAGCCCTGCGGACGCAGCCGCACCGGAAAAATCCTCATCTACTGCTAAGTCAATTCCGCCTGCAAAAACCGCTGCTGCGGGCAAACCTGCAGACGCCGCCAAGGCTGCCGGCGCCGTAGCCGGTGCAAAAAACCAACCAGCTCCTCCCGCAAAGGCAAGCGGGCCGGCTGCTCCCGGCTGGGAGTTGGAGCAATGGCACAGAATGGCTGGGCGCATGAGGCTGGTCTCCAACAAGTACGGCGGGCGTTTTGAAACGACGCATTACACTCTGCTCAAGCCACTTCCCGGCGAACAGATGTATTTCCTGAACCAGCAAACCAAGCGCTATGCCTGCTTTCCGGTCAACACCTGGCGCAAAAAATTCAACTTCTACCACAAAGACTCGGCCAGAACGAGAGACGCAGGCTTCACCGAATTTTCTCCTTGGAAACACATCGGCAACGAAAAAATCGCCGGCTTGCGTGTAGGACGCTACTCGCGCATGCGCACCAACAAATTGCCCCCGCCCAATGACAAAACCTATACTGAAGAATGGTCTTTCTGTCCTGATTTGAAAATCCCGTCTGCGCTCGTTGAGCTGTACAAAAAGACTTTGTACATGACCTTTGACGATAAGCTCGGCTTTCCGATGCGTATCAAGGAAATCCGCGAGTGGAGCGGAAAGAAAGCCAAGAAGGTGGACGTAAGTTACGACACGATCGGCTACAAAAAAGCCAGTTTTCCACAGAGCTTTTTTGCAATGAGCCCCGATTACAAGCAAGTCAAAGACGAGATGTCGGTGCTCATGGATGAAGGCGGCGACATGATGGGCGGCGATATGATGGGTGGTGGCGACACCAGTCTCGGTGGGTTGGGCATCAACGAAGAGCTGAAGAAGCGGCTGAAATAGGCGACTTCCGTAAGCTGCTGCAGTAAGCGCTTTATGGCGCTTAAAGCTTCACTTTCGGGACCAGCCTGGAGTAATCCAGTTTTAAGAGAATTGCTTGAGCGACGCCGCCGTTTTTCCACAGATAGTCTGCGTATTTTTTCTCTACCATGCAGGTGGCGAAAAGCGAACCATCGGGCTTCAAGGCATTTAGCGCCGCTTCGTAGTCGTCCTTGGGATCTGCTTTCAACGCCTCATCGATGGCCGCAGCTTTCAAATGTGCAAGCGCTGCATTGTCCGATTTCTTCAAAGTCTTCCAGCGCGCGGCGGCTGCTTTGTAGTAATCTTTCGCCTTAGGTAAAACTTCCTCTGCCTGCAAACAATCAGCAAAGTGACTGAGTATGAGCGCATACTGCTCGCTATTCAAAAAGTCTCTCGAGCCTTCCAGGTAGCGCCCGATCTCGCGCGGACCCCAGTGCGTCCACTCCATCCCTTCGCCGCGCATCGACGCAAAGAAATTGCGATAGGCTGTGATCGCGTCGGAATATTGTTTTAAATAATAGAGGGACTCGGCGGTTTGATGAACGCCCTTCATCATGTCCGATGTTGTTTCGCCGTACATGAAAGACCTTATGTGCTGCTGATAGAGCGTGAATTCGCGGACGGCGAAGGCATATTCTCCGGCTTGATAGGCTGCATTCGCGTACAGCCGGCGCAGCATGAGCGTGGGCAAGGAAAGTTCGTTGTTCCAGCGCTTGCTCAATTCCAGCGCCATTGCATACGCCCTTGAAGCTTCCTCCCAGTGAAACGAATCGGACATCCGGCTCGCCCAAAGCGTGAGCTGTTCGATGGACTGCGTGTATTCCTCGGGCGGATGCTTACTTCCGTCTTTCAAGAGCATGCTTGCTTTGTCTACTGCAGTTTGAAACACAGAATCCGCAGTCGAACCGGCATTGACAGGAGCGTGCGGTGGAGTGACTTTCCAATCGAACGATTGTTTGAAAACCGGCGATTCATCGGCAAATGCGTACTGCGATATGAGAAACACCATGGCTGCGACAAGACCAATCAGCGATGCCGCAAGTGCACCGGCCATGATGAATTCGCTTCTCTTTCTCGGGCGTCTTTTTAGAACGAACAATTCCCAGCTAGTGGTAATCCGCCCGATCAGCGAGCTTTTGCGAAAGAGCTGTATTTGCTTCAGCTCGTCGTGCAATGCTTGCATACTTTGCTGGCGATTGGCTGGTTCTTTCGCCAGCGCCTTGAATATTGCGGCTTCCAATCGCTGCGGAATACTGATACCAAGTTTGAGACTTTTGAAATCTTTCGGGACTTCATTCATGTGCCGGTAGAGCACTTCTAGCATGTTGTTGCCGGTGTGCGGCGGGTTGCCGGAAAGAGTCTCGTACATCAAGCAGCCCATCGAGTAGATGTCTGATTTTTGATCGAGCTTCTCGCCCTTGCACTGCTCGGGGCTCATGTAGAGCGGGCTTCCGAAAACATCACCGGTCTGCGTAAGACTGACTGCATCACGTCCTTCGTGGGGCAGAAGTTTCGCGATGCCGAAGTCGACGATTTTGCAAATGTCCGACTCGCCGTTTTGTTCGCAAAGAAGAACGTTGCTCGGTTTTAAATCCCTGTGAACAACTCCGTGTGCGTGTGCATGAGTGAGCGCCGATGTGAGCTGCAAGAAAATATTGAGCGCGCGATCCACAGGCAAATGTCCGTTTCTTTTGATCAACTGCGAAAGCGACGAGCCTTCGATCAAATCCATTACGAGAAACGGCTGTCCGGTTTCAGTCTCACCGTAATTGTGAATGCCCACGACATTGGGATGATTGAGGGCGCTTGCCGATTGAGCTTCTTGCTGAAACCGCTGCATGTTGTGGGTTTGCAGCATTAAATGCGGCAGCAGCATTTTTATCGCGACAAACTTTCCGAGTTTTAAATCCTTCGCTTTGAAGACTACGCTCATGCCACCATATCCGATGGCGCTGATAATTTGATACTGCTCGTTGACTATTTTGCCGATCAGCCTTTGCGCAGCTTCGATGGCAAATTGTGCGGGCTCCGAACCGTCCGGCGCCTCGAACTGGTTTTGCAACACCACAGTGTTATGGTCGTCATCGCCGGTGCGCTTTTCATCGACATGCAGAGGTTCTTGCAGGGCTTGCGCAAAAAGAGAACCTGCCGAAAGAGCGTTGGGATTGGAATCGGCTGCATGCAGTTTCGCATCCACAGCCTCGACTCTTGCAACTTTGAGAAGAGGCTTCGTATTGGCGTTGGTCGCGCTGCCGTTTTTTGGCTTCTTCTTCTCAGCGGGTGGGGCGACAAGACGCGTTCCGTCATTCGGGCAGAGCTTGGTGTCTGCCGAAAAACTCTGCCCGCATTCATTGCAGGTGTTCTGAATGGTAATTCTGCCTGAATCTTCTTTCAAAGCATCAACCGCGATTTGGCATTGTCGCCGCCGCCGGATTATCGGCTGCAAGGGAAAACGGCGTTATCTCATGGATATCTTGCCCACAAAGCGTGAGGAATTAATCATCAGTTTTTACTCGAAGTAAGCCAAGCCATTATTATTTAGAGTGATTCCTGATGAGAGCCTATACGTAATACCGGTCATGAGCGTGGCAACTAAAGACAAAACGGATGTCAGCCGGGCGGCGACTTCCGCGCCTTTCTGGTACAAATCCTTGCGGGCGCTGCTTTTTCAGATAGACCCCGAGGAAGCCCACACGCTCGCGATCAAGCTGGCGCCCATTGCCGCCGGCTTTTGCGGGGCGTCATTTACGGATGCATGCCTTAATACGTCTGTAGCGGGCGTGCAGCTTGCCAATCCGGTCGGTTTGGCTGCCGGATTCGATAAAAACGGACGGCTGACGGACTGTTTGGCCCGCTTTGGCTTTGGTTTTGCGGAAATAGGCTCGATTACCGGCCAGTCTTCACAAGGCAATCCAAAGCCTCGCCTTTTCCGGCTGGTTGAGGATGAAGCCGTCATCAATCGGCTGGGCCTGAATGGCGAGGGCGCTGATGCCGTCGCCCAGAGGCTGGCGTCGGCAGGCTTCTCGTTGCCGATCGGGGTCAATATCGCCAAGACCAACCATCCGGCTATCAAGGGCGAGAAGGGCGTCGCGGACATGCTTCACTCTTTTCAATGCATAAAGGACTTGCCGCTTTCATTCGTGACGCTCAATGCCTCTTGCCCGAATACACACGAAGGCATAATGCAGGAAAGTGAAGAACTCGACCAGATTCTTGCCGGTATCGTGAAGCTAAACACCCGGCAGGTGCCCGTCTTTTTGAAGCTTTCGCCCGACAGCAAAGCCGACCTTCTCGAAACATTCGTTGCCAGTGCGTGCAAACATGGCATTCGCGGCTATGTTCTTGGAAATACCACGACCACACGGGATGGTTTGTCCACTTGCGCCGATGCGGTCAAGGCAATGGGGAACGGCGGCTTGAGTGGCAAACCGCTAAAGGCGCGAGCGCTCAGCCTGGTAAAACAGGTTTTCCGGATCAAGAAAAAGGAGCAAGACATCATTGGTTGCGGCGGCATCGCCTGTGGTGCCGATGCCTATGAGTTTATCAAGAACGGTGCCAGAGCCGTTGAGTTGTATACCGGATTGATTTACGGCGGGCCGGATCTGCCCGCGCGGATTAACAGAGAGCTGGCCGGCTTGTTGAAGGCTAACGGTCAAACCGTGGAAAGTGCGGTCGGCAGCGGCGTCTCGTCCGGCGGCTAAGACTCTGAAGGCTTGTCATTTTTCGCCGGATCGGCAGCCGGATCGGCAGCGGATTTTTCCTCTGTCGAAATGATGCCGGCAGTTTCGCAGACTATTTTATTTTCGTACTCACCGCATACGGTATCATAAGCGTTGAGCGGTTTTAAATAAAATTCCTGGGCCAGGAATTGTGATGCTGATGCTACCGGCACGGCAATCAGAGCGCCCGGAAGCCCCATCAGAGTCGCTCCGATCAGAATAGCGAAGAGGACGATCAACGGGTGCAAATCAACCTGTCGTCCAAGTAATTGCGGCACAATGAAATTGCTTTCCAGCCATTGCTCCAATCCGAAAAGTAGAAGGACGAATATAGCAAGTTCAATAGACTGATTCGACGCAATCACCAGCGACAGTATCATCGAAATCGCCGAGCCTACAAACGGCACCAGATTGAAAAGTCCTGCCAGAGCGCCGAGAACCAGCGAGTACTCGACTTTCAGAAGCCAGAGTCCTGAGCCCAATATGCAAGCTACAGCGATGCTGACGAGAATCTGTCCTCTAACATAGCCACCCATTCTTGCGCCCAGTGGTCTGATCAATTCACTTGCTCTTTTTCTCTTGTCTCTCGGCACCCACAGTAAAAGTTTTTGCCAAATGTCCTTCGCTTCAACGACGAAGTAGCTAGTTAGAAACAGCACCAGCAGCGCATTAGCACAGGCGCCCATGAGACCGGCCGTCAAGGAGAG
>JADYYD010000490.1 GCA_020853845.1 Candidatus Melainabacteria bacterium | reverse complement strand
TGAAGCGCAAAGCCGAAGCCAAAGGTAAAGTGGTCTACGCCATCAAGGACATTCCTGAAGGTCAAACCATTCCTACCGAAGGTCTCGAAGAGCGGGAACTCGAACAAGCGAAGATTCCGCAAGACGCTATCACTTCGGCCAGTCTGGCTGCAGGACGCATCGCCAAATACGGTATCGCTTCGGGACAAATCGTGTCGCAACACGACTTGGCTCCGCAAGGGATGACGCTTGGCTTTGAATCCAGACTGAAAGAAGGTATGCGCGCCGTGACTTTCGCAGTTGATAACAACACCGGCGTTGCTGGTTTTGTTCAGCCGGAAAGCCATGTAGACGTCTATGCCTCGGTTGGTGCTGGTGTTGACACGAAAGCAAGCTGCATCCTCTCGGATGTAGAAGTAATTGCTTGCGGTCAGGTTTACCAGAAGCAACCGGGAACTACCAATGCAGTACCTGCCAGCTCCGTGACTGTAGCAGTCAGCCCGGAAGATGCGCAGAAGCTGATCAAGGCGATCGTAGCTAGCAAGCTGTACTTGACCTTGAGAAACGAAAAGGATCACTCACCTATCGCTACGGTGGATGTAACCAGCCTTTTCCCTAAACCGGCGAAGCCAGCTGCTGACTTAGCTGCGCTTCCCCCGCCGTCAGCCCTTCCTCCGCCTCCGCTTCCCGGCGCTCCGGATCTCGGACCCGGCGGACCAGGAGCAGGACTGCCTGCGGCACCACCGCCACCACCACCACTGCATGAAATCGAAATTTGGTCCGGCAGCAAAAAAGATGTACTTTCGGTACCGAAGAGCTAGTCACTCTTAGGAACTAGTGGACATCACCTATCTGATGGGTACAACTATTAGATGGGGCTGTTGGTTGGAGGAGAACGCTTAAACTATGAAACTGACCACACTTCTTGTATGCGACGCTGGTTTGGACAAGCGTCAAACAATCGAGGATCTGATTCACAGCCAGCCGTCATTGGCGCTCGTGAGCACAGTCTCCGGCAGCATGGCGCGCGAGCAAATCGGAAGTTTGCATCCGAAGTTGGTCTGGATCGAGCTAAGCCCTGCTCCCGTGCGTGGACTGTCATTGTTAGCAGAGCTGCGGGAAACTTTCCCGCAGCTCTACTTCTTTGTCAGTTATGAAGTACCGGATCCGGAATTGATCCGTACTGCATACCGACTGGGCGCATCGGACTTCCTGGACGCCGAACGCTGGCGCACAGACTTGCCCGCTGCTGTTCAATCAATTCAACTCAAGCACCAGTCCGAGTCCGTCTCGACTGCCGCCGGTAAAGTCGTCGCTATCTTCAGCCCGACAGGCGGTATCGGTGCCACCACCATCTGCACCAACCTGGCCGGTTACCTCGGCAAGTACGGTGAAGCTTGCATCGTCGACCTCGACTTGCAATTCGGCATGGTGAGCCACTATCTCAACCTCGAACCTTCGTTCAGTTTGAGTACGATCGACTTCTCGCACACCAACTTCGACGCCACGTACCTGCGTAACTTGATGACCAGATACGACGACAAGTTGAGCATCCTGGCAGCACCGCCCGAGCTGGAAGATATCGGCGACATTTATGCAGCCCAGGTACAAGAAATCCTTTATACAGCGAAGCAGGAATTCAGATTTACCTGCGTCGACCTTCCGAAAAACTTGCTCGACGAGCGCGCCATCGCGACTCTCGACCTGGCCGACCACGTGCTCGTGCTAACCGAGTACAACTGGGCATCAATCTTGAACGCACGCAAGTGCCTCGATACATTTAAAGCTCACTACAACCAGGAAAAACTGCTTCTCGTAATCAACCGCTCCGAATGGCTTCCGCAAGACGTTTTGAGTGAGTGCCGAGCGAACCTTAACTATCCTGTGTTCCATGAAATTCCGAACGACACCAAGACCGCAAAATGGGTCAACAACCAGGGACAAATCGCTCCCGGACACACCGCGCTCGGAAAAGCACTTGATTCATTAGCTCGCCGCCTCGCTGGAGGAGAGCAACTGTTACTTACGACGAAGGACGGAGAGAAGAAGGGTGGATTCAAACTGCCTGCTATCTTCTCCAAGCGATAAACAAAAGGTGGTGAGCTGTTAAATGGGCGACGAAAGAAAGGATCAAAATTTACCCGCACGTCCTGCGTCATCGTTGATGGGACAATTGGTGCGACAAAGACAGGCTTCAGAAGTGGCGCCTGCTCAACAACAACAAACAAATGTAGCTTCGCAAGGACAACAAACCGGAGTAGGCGGCGCTAAGGGCGCAGCTCCTCCGCCCGGCGGATCGGGCATGAATCGCTCGGCTGGACCAGCCACCGGCGTACAGGGACAGGGTGGAGCAGCCAAACCAGGCGGCTTGCCTGCTGCAGAAGGTGCGCAACCTTCTCGTGCGGACATCGAGCGCATCGATGCACGCGACGAGACAGACTACGGTCACAGGCCTGTTGAAGTTCAGTCTCCCTCCGGCGATCTGGGAGCCAAGTTCTCAGCCAACCAGCAGCTTATCCGCGAACGCGAAAAGGTAATTATCGACCAGCTCAGACGCGAGCTGGATACTTCGCGTTTGACCAATATTTCCGAAGATACGCAAGCACAAGTTCGTGCTCGTATCAGAGAAATCGTCAACTCCGACCCGGCGCCTTTGACGATGATGGAAAAGGGCATCCTTCTCCAGAACGTGCTCGACGAAGTATTCGGTTTCGGTCCGCTCGGTCCTCTTCTGCGTGACCCGTCGGTCGGCGATATTTGCGTCAACAACGTAACCATGGTCTACGTGGAACGCCACGGTCGACTGGAAAAAACCAACGTAGTTTTTGAAAACGAACGTCACTTGCGTCAAACGATCGACAAGATCATTCAGCCTCTCGGCAGAAGACTTGACGATAACTCACCGATGGTTGACGCCCGTCTTCCCAACGGATCCCGGGTTAACGCAACCATCCCGCCGGTAACCATCGACGGTCCCACGATCACGATCCGATGCTTCGGTACGTCGATCATGTCACTCGGTCAATTGGTTGAGAAAGGCGCCATGTCCGTACAGATGGCGGAAGTCTTGAAGGCTTGCGTCAAGGGCAGAATCAACGCCATCATCTCTGGTGGTACAGGTTCCGGTAAAACCACTCTTCTCAATGCACTATCGGCACACATCAACCCGCGCGAACGCATCATCACCATCGAGGACGCCGCCGAGTTGAGACTGCAACACGAGCACTGGGTGCGGATGGAAACCCGTCCGATGAACACGGAAGGAAAAGGTCAGATTACACAGCGCATGCTCGTAATCAACTGCCTGCGGATGCGCCCCGACCGTATCATCCTTGGGGAATGCCGGGGTGAAGAAGCGTTCGACATGCTCCAGGCAATGAACACCGGTCACGGTGGATCAATGACCACAATCCACGCCAACTCACCAAGAGACTGCACGAAGCGTCTCGAGAACATGATTCTCATGGGCGCTGCTGAAATGCCTTTGAAAGCGGCACGCGAATTGATCGCGTCCGCCGTTCAATTGATCATTCAGATTCGACGTCTGGAAGATGGAACTCGTCGCGTTACTGAAGTATCGGAGATAACCGGTATGGAAGGCGACACCATCGCCATCTCCACGATGTTCCACCTGGAACGGGAAGGAAGAGATCCGAGAGGCTTCTTCAAATGCCGCCACGTGGGCTCCGGTCTGCCACCGAAATTCCTCGAGCAATTGGAACAAGAAGCTGTGCCGTTCAAACTCGAATGGCTCAGATAAAATTGGCTCTATATACTTCTCGATCAGTGTTCACCGAGTTCAAGATAAATAGGTAAGAAGAATGAGCGTAGGCGGAATAGTCTTTGTTTTCGTTCTATTGGCCGGCCTTATCATCATGGCCGCCACTAGAAGTCAATGGGCTGACGAACTTTCAAGGCTCGGCAAGCACCAGCGCAAAATGCTTGAGAAAAACCAGGAAGCCGTCGAAATCGACATCTTCCTCAAGCAGCGCACCGACTACTTGTCGCGCATCCTGTCGCAAGCCGGTCTGGAATCCAAATACGACCAGATCAAAATGCAATGGATCGTGACCTCCATCGCGTCCGGCGGCGTCCTCGCCATCATCGCGGTGGTCAGCGGTCTGCCGGAAATGTCGATTCCAGCGTTCATCCTGGGCGTTCCGCTTGGAATGGGCGGCTACATTCAATATCTCGGCTTTGTTGCAAAACAGCGCCAGGACAAAATGACCGCGCAATTGCCGCAAGTTCTTGAAACGATGGTGTCAGCACTGAGAGCCGGTTCGCCGGTTATGGAAGTGTTCAAAGTGTTGTCCGAAGTTGCTCCCGATCCCATCCGCGCTGAGTTCAAGCGAGGTCTGGTGTCATTGCAACTCGGTAAACCTTTCAGAGACTGCATGGGAGAAATGGCTACTCGTATCCGTACTCCCGACTTCATGCTTTTGACCAAAGCAATCTTCATCAGTCAGGACGTAGGGGGCAACCTCGCTGACGTTGTTGCTTGTATTGCAGAAGCTATCCGGGAAAGATTCAAACTGCGCGACTTCATGAACTCCTTGACCGCGCAGGGTAAAGCGACGGCGACATTCATCGGCTGCTTGCCTTACGGCATCACGCTCATGACGTACATCGCTTCACCCGGTTATATCATTCCGTTCTTGAATCACCCGATCGCAAGAATCGTTCTTATCGGTCTCATCATCTGGGAAGGGATCGGCTTCTGGATCCTCATCAAGATGACGACTTTCGAGGTATAGCAATGTCCCCAATGTTTATAGGCATGCTGACGTTCGGAGGTTGCATAATCTTCGGACTCCTCGTCATGCAGCCGCTCTTCACTCAATACGTCGACCAATATGCAGTAAGAGTTCGCCCTAAAGAAAAAGACGCAGAGGGCGAAAACGGTCCGAAAGACTCGACAATCACTCAAGTTTGCCGCACCATCGGCGAACTTGTTTTGAGCGTGGTGCCGGCTTGCGCCGACAGACGCACAGTCGAACTTCTCACTGCGGGCAACTACAGAACACCTCAACACTTGGCGATTTATATAGGTATTAGATCGCTTATTGCTGCAGGCGCTGTATTCCTTGGTTTGATCGCCTCCACAGGCAACGCTTTCAACCTCGTTCTTTCCATCCCGACAGCATTGCTGGGTTGGATGCTCCCGAACTTCTTCCTTGCCGGTCGAGTCAAGAAAAGACAGGCGCTTATTTTGCGTGAGCTGCCGACCATTATCGACTTGCTCATCGTATGCGCCCAAGCCGGTCTGGGCTTGATGATGGGAGTAGACAAAGTATCGAAAGAAATCGGGGATTCCTGCCCGATTTTGGCTGAAGAAATGCGCCAACTGATAAGCGACGTCAAAATCTTCGCAAAATCGGTTCCCATCGCCCTGCGCGAAATGGGCGAACGCTGCCAGGTCGACGAATTGATCAACATGGCATCAGCTCTTATCGCTGCAGAACAAAAAGGTTCGGACATCGCTTACCCGCTCAAGCAGCAAGCTGAAGCATTGCGCGACAGGCTGAAGAGAAAGAAAGAAGAAGAAGCAGCCAAAGTGCCGGTTAAGATGGTGCCTGTAATCATGATCTTCGTTATGCCGTTGATCCTGGCTCCGATGCTTGGACCAGCCGTCGTAACGATCGTCAACGCTCTGGGTCCGATCGTCGGTGGATTGGGCAAATAAGAGCCACCTTCAGATTTCAGAACGACACGAAAAATACAGTTCTTGCAGACCATGCAAAACTGGCTGATTCATTCTTCAGCCGTTTGATTGGCTTGCTCGACAGAACTTCGCTCGAAGAAGGAGAAGGGCTGCTGCTTACTAGCTGCCAGTCCATCCACATGTTCGGAATGAGATTTGCCATCGATGCCGTCTTTCTCGACAAAAACGGCGTCGTTGTCGGCGTTTTGGAAAACTTCGCTCCGGGCAAGCTCTCTAAGATCTTTGGCAAAGCCAAGTCCTGCCTGGAGCTTCCGGCCGGCACGGTGAAGAAAACGGGCACCACTCTTGGTGACGTAGTATCTCGGCAGGCGGCAGCGTAAAAGAATTTCATTCCCGCTTAGAAGCAATTGCCGAGTGGAATCAAAGACTAGGCGGAAGCCGTTTACTAATAAAATCTAGTTGACGTCGGCGAACCTCAAGGGGATAGAACGCGAGCATGAAAGTCGTAGCCACAGAGTCCGCACCGAAAGCAATCGGTCCGTACTCACAAGCAATAGTAACGAACGGAATGGTTTTTGTATCCGGACAGATTCCCATCAATCCGGCCAATGGAAATCTTGTGGAAGGCCCGATAGCCGAACAAACGCGCCAGGTCATGTCCAATCTCTCAGCGATTTTAGAAGCTGCCGGCGCCGGTCTCGACAAAGTCGTCAAAACAACCGTTTACCTGAAAGACATGGGCGACTTCCAGGAAATGAATGAAGTTTACGGCAGTCATTTCCCCGATCACAAACCGGCACGCGCTACAGTGCAAGTGGCAAAACTGCCC
>JADYYD010000489.1 GCA_020853845.1 Candidatus Melainabacteria bacterium | reverse complement strand
GATAACCAACGGTGAAATTCGCCGTGCAACAAGAGTGGGCATTCTCGGCATACTTTTCGACGGTGCCGGCGTATCTCTGGAATTGGGCACCAATACATGGATAGCCTTGCGAAACATCATGACTAAAAGAAGTCCGGGCGCCGCTGTTGAGGAGGTAATTTCCAGAGTTAGTGAAATCGATGCTCTGAGCGCGCAAAGAGACGCTCTGGTGGAGAAGTTTCCAGACTCCGATCTGGCAAGCGTTTATAAGACCGAAGGACGAGTATTGAAGCATTTCCGCGATTGGTGCTTGTCCGAATTCGCCGATGTATACGTTGATGTTAAATCGCTGCAGTCCAGTTATAACGTTTACTATGCGCTCGATCTTGCCGCCGATAGTCTGTACCTGGCGTCGTACCTTTTGGGCATGAAGGCGCTGGAGGACAACCAATTCAATCGACCTTCCGCCGTCACCGGCATAGTCGGTGATTGCTTCGGCATTGCCAGCGCTCCCGCCAGCAGCAGAGGTTATTACGTGCTGGCAAAATACTGGCGCCATCGGCTGAGAAATAAGTTTAAAGAGACTTTGAAAAACACCGAGGATGATGCCAAAGTCGCGATGACGGCTCTCAACAAGGAATTGGCGTCGAAGGATATTTCTATTCTGGAAACTTCCACGTCGGTGCAAAATCGCACTGCCGCATACGCGCTTTGGTCGTCGCGCTATGACAAATATCTTAGCGAGACGATGGAAGATTTGCGACACGCCAATAAGGTCGCCTTGCAGGGTGAGCTCAGCGGTCCGCTCATTTCCGGTTCCTATCTGGCGCAGGACGTTCTTTTGAATGTCTCGCTCAACAGCCGCTATGCCGAACGGCCCAAAGCCGTAAATAATATGGCGATGGCCGGTGCTATTTCCTCGACCGGCGGCAACGCGCTTAACCTGGCGCTCACAAGCTACTGGCTATATGACGACATTAAGCACAGAAGAAAACTGAAGAAGAAAAACTCATTGCCTGAGCAGATTTTCGCCAAGCGTATGAAGACACTTGATGAGCTTGATTCTATGCTGATTTCGACGAGCAAACCCCAGCATATTCAATAACTGCAAATGACAGGCAAGAGTAAAACACAACAATTTTCGCATGACGATGGCGCCAGTTTTTTTCTGCGCCCAGCCGGTGAATTCGATGCTAAAGCTCTTGCATCTGTGCATTTTCAGTCTATTAACGCGACCTTTTGCGATCTCATTCCCGACTATGTAAATTCGAGGACGCTGGCTGACTTCGAAAACGTATGGAGAGAAAGAGTTCTTTCCACATCTTCAATAACCTGTGCTTTGCTGAAGGGCGAGCAAATAGTGGGCTTCGTTTCCGCCGGACCGTCCCGGGATGAAGACGCGGATGACAGATGTGGTTCGGTAGATCGGATATATTTGCACCCCAGCGTTTGGGAAAAACGGCTGGGCGCTCGGCTATTGCACTGGTGTGAAGACAATTTGAAAGAGCGAAACTTCAACCGCGTCCAACTGTGGGTATTCGAGCCGAACGAGCGCGCCATAAGGTTTTACAAGCGCCATGGTTATTCGCCGGACGGCAAGACGAAATCAGAGTTCAATTCGCGCTTGCTGCGTTTTGAGAAAATTTTGCCGGCTTAGTCTTAAAGTTGTTGCCGCTTGGAATTCAGTCTGTATCCCTCTTTTGAGAGATTTTCTATGACGACTCCTTCGACGTCACCGATTTTTTTGCGAATGCGTTTGATTGCGGATCGCACTGCTTCTTCGGTCGTGTCGCCGTCGTCATTCCAAACGCGTTTTGCCAGCGCATTGTAGTTGAAAATGTCATCCGGATGTTGCATGAAAAATTCGAGCAGAGAAAAATCTTTGGGAGAAAGATGCACATTCATGCCATCGACCGTCAGCTTGCGGCTTGCCGATGAAAGTTCCAGATTGCGAATTTGAATTGTCACATCACCTTCCGGGAAATCGTAGCTTCTGCGCAAGAGCGCGCGCAGCCTCGCGGAAAGCTCGGTCAGATGGAAAGGTTTGCTCAAATAATCATCAGCGCCCATGTCGAGTCCGGACTCTTTATCGGAAAGCCCGCCTCTGCCCGTCAGCATCAGCACCGGGGTTCTGCCGCCGGCCAGACGATATTTTTTCAGAACGTCCAGCCCGGACATTTTGGGAAGGTTCCAATCAAGCATGATCAGATCGTATTTGAAAGAAGAAAGGCGAAAGTCCGCTTCAGCGCCATCGCCGGCATGTTCGACCGTGTATCCCTCGTGCTCGAGGAAATCGCTCATCGTGCTGGTCAAATCGATATCGTCTTCAACAAGAAGAATTTTCGCCATGGTGTAATAGTACCGATCTCCCTTGAATTTATCTACCACGCGCCCTGACGAGATAAATTAAGGCTGCAAAGGCGCATGCTAGTCGGGAAAGAACCCGTATCCGTGCCCGTGCACGTTGCGCACGACGTCGGTTTCGTTTTCCGCTGCCAGCTTCTGGCGCAAACGTTTGATGCACGACCGAATAGCCATGTCAGTGGATTCCGATTCGGTGGGCCAAACTCTGTTCAAGAGCGCATCAGGTGAAAACAGCTCGCGCGGATGTTTCATGAGAAATTCCATCAGTGCCAGCTCTTTGGGCAAAAGCGGCACTTTCTTATTGCCTATTCGCAGCACGCCGCCTTTTCTGTCCAGCTCGAAGCGATCTTGTCTTACGTTATCTTCGCCCTGACCGTGCGGTCTGCGCAAAAGCGCTGCAATTCTTGCGGTCAGCTCGCGGGCGTGAAAAGGCTTTGTCAAATAGTCATCGGCGCCCGTGTCGAAGCCGGTCACTTTGTCGGTTATGTCCGAGCGACCGGTAAGCATGAGAATGGGCGCCTCTCCGCCGCTGTCTCGATACTCGCGCAGAATGTCAATTCCCTTGCAACCCGGCAGCTCCCAGTCCAGGATGATGATGTCGTAGTCGTAAGTTTTCACGCGCGTGCGCGCGTCTGTGCCGTCGCTTACGACCTCGCACTGATGTTTCTCTCTGGAGAGCCATCCCTGGATTATTTCGGCAAGCGCCGTATCGTCTTCTACTACGAGAATTTTAGCCATGGCAAGAGGTTGGACTGGTTAACAAATGATAGCTGATTCAAGCCGCTTCAGTGTTGAGAATGAACCAGAATGTGCTGCCTTTGCCTTCTTCTGACTGGACGCCTATTTGCCCGCCGTGAGCCTCCACAATCGATTTGCAAATCGAAAGTCCCAGCCCGAATCCTTGTTTTCTGCCATCGGCGCCGCCCGCCTGCCTGAAGCGTTCAAATACGAATTTGAGGTCTTCTTCAGCAATGCCCACACCCTGGTCTTTGATGGTTACTTTGCAAGTATCCCCGAGACTGACAAGAGAAACAGTCACGGTGGAATCATTAGGTGAAAATTTGACGGCATTGGTGAGAATATTCGTCGTCACTTGCAAAATTCGCGATTTGTCGATTTCAGCAGAGACTTCACTGAGCTCTGCTTTCAATTCGATTTTTTTCGGAATCGCCAGTGCTTCCACCTGCGCCATGCTGGTGCGCAAAAGCTCGGCGATATCGGTCTTTGCTATATCCAGGCTGAGCGTGCCGGAGTCCAGTCGTTCCATTTCCAAAAGGCTGTTTGCCAATGTGAGCATCTCTTGCGATGAGCCTTTTGCGCGTTTGACAGCCTTCAAAAGATTGTCCGGCATCTCGTCGCCCATCTCGATCTCAACCCAATCCAAAACCATTTGCACGGATGTGAGAGGTGTGCGCAAATCGTGATTGACCATGGCAAAGAAGTCTTGCTTCATTTGCTCGAGTTCTTTTCTTTGCGTGATGTCTTGCACGACGCAATAGAGAGAGCCTTCTTCTTTCGACCAGGAAATGCTCCATGCCGTGTCGCAGATTTCACCATTTTTGCGTTTGATTTTCGTCTCGGTTCTAAACTCGCTTTCTGAGCCGACCGCCGCTGAAAGCTCTTGAGAAAATTTTTCTTTGTCCTTGTCGGCAATAAGTTCGATGACTCTGCGCGCCATCAATTCATCAGCCTCGTACTCCCAGATTTTTTCCGTGGCTTTGTTTACACTCGTGAAGCTTAGACCCGCATCAAGAGAGCAGATTGCTTCGGCCGCGTTTTCCAGCATGGCGCGTTCGTGCTTGCGCAAAACTTCAAGAGCGTTGTGCATCTGGTGATAAACGCTGTCGATTTGCGCCAACTCGTCTTCACCCTGGATCGGCTCTACCGGTGCGAGTCCGGCCGACATTCTGCGAGTGTTTTGCATGAGAATATCCAGACGCCTTGTAAATCTCGTGTTGACATAAATTGCGGCAGCGACTGCAGTGACGACGATGACTGCAAGCGATGCGCAGAGGATTTTCACCAGTCGATCGTTATTCTCCGTGAGTTGGCGTTGCAACTCGACATCGGCGGCACTTTCCTGCCTGACGATTTGATCTATTTCGCTGTAGAAATCATTGATAGTTTTTTGAAAAGTGCTCAGCAGCATCATGGCGCTCATTTTGTCGCCTGATTTGTGGTACTGCCGCAGTGTTTCGAAGCCGTCTTGAATTTCGAAAATCAATCCTTTTAGATGCTGCCACTCGGCTGTTTTTCTTTCCGAATGCGATGAGAGTTCTGCAATGACTTTTACTTCTGCCCCTTGGCGGAAGTTCAACTCGCGAATTTTGTGATCGTCTCTGTCTACTAATTTGGCAAAAGTGAGAAACATCAATTGCGTGCGCTGCAAGTGCAGGGAAAGAAGCGCATTGATGTGCCCCACCATCTGGCGGGATTCGATCAGTTGCTTGCGCGCTTCTTCGGATTGATGGAATGTGTGCAGAAGCCAGGCCACCATTCCTACTTCGATGACGACGGGCACTGCCACGAGAATCAAAATCTGTTTTGTGAGTTTGATAAGGAGATGACCTTGCGTATTGCAGATACGTCAGCAGTATAGCAATGCGACCGCAGATGCAGTAAAGGCAACCCCGGCTGAGGGGGTTGCCTGAACTGTGGTCCTTCTCCAAAATCTTTATCGGCTGTATCGCCTTCTGGGCGCGTTCAACGTCTCGATGAAATGGTCAAAACGCCGTTGCAGGGCAAAGAGTTCGGCGCTGGTGAGGCGATGGCGGCTGCGAGTGCTGTCTTCGTCCGGCAAACGCTCGACCGGCGGCGAGCAAACGCCCTCAGCCCCATGGAATTGCACCGGCAATTCTTGGTAATGCGATTGATTGGTTGGATCAAACATTGCCACGCCGTTATCCTCATGCAATCTCGCGATGGAGAAAACATATCCTGCGGGTTTGGTCAAAAGTGGGGCGTGAGTATTAAACAGCGAAAGGCTGTGACATCTTATATAAGTTCGCGCCGCGAACGCTCGTGCATTTTTGCCTGCGAGCAAAGTTCGAGGATCTTCTCCACGACTTCATTGATTGTCATGCCGTCCGTAACTACTTCTTGCGCGTCGGCAGCTTTTTTCAAAGGGGCGATTTCTCTTGTTGAATCTCTTTTGTCGCGCTCCAGTATTTCTTGAAGAACAGTGTCGAAGGCGACGTTTTCTCCGCGCGCTTCGAACTCTTTCATTCTGCGTTTGGCGCGTTCGGCGGCCGATGCGGTAAGAAAAACTTTGACTTCGGCGTTGGGAAGCACAACCGTGCCGATGTCGCGACCGTCCAGCACCACTCCGCCGCTTTGGGACAGCCTTCTTTGTTGCGCGACAAGCGAATCGCGCACCGAGCCGATAGTCGAAAGCGGGCTGACCATGAGACTTACTTCTC
>JADYYD010000488.1 GCA_020853845.1 Candidatus Melainabacteria bacterium | reverse complement strand
TTGCATGATGGTCGCCGCAATAAAGTAGCGCTCTATGCAATCGACGCCAAAGAGAACCTGCAGAAATTCACCTTCCAGGAAATCTACGAAGCGTCCAACAAAATCGGCAACGCGCTCAAAGAACTTGGAGTTCAGCGCGGAGACCGCGTGTTCGTTTTCTTGCCGAGAGTTCCCGAGCTTTACACAGCCACCACCGGCATCGCCAAAATCGGAGCCATCGCCGGACCTCTGTTTTCGGCTTTCGGTCCTGATGCTCTAAGAGATCGCTTGTCGGACAGCGAAGCGAAGATTGTTATCACCAATCCAGCATTGAAACCCAAACTCGACGATATCAAAGCCAGCCTGCCCAACTTGGAATATGTGATTGTCGTCGGCGCCGATGAGTCCAAGCTCAAGCCGGGCGAACTCAGTTATGAAGCGATTACAAAAGATGCATCCACAAAGCTGGAATGCGAACAAATGGATCCCGAAGATCCGCTCTACCTTTTGTACACGTCCGGCACCACCGGCAAAGCAAAAGGCATCGTCCACGTGCACGGCGATATCATCGGGCACCACATGACCTCGAAGTGGGTTCTGGACTTGCGCGACGACGACATTTATTGGTGCACCGCCGATCCAGGTTGGGTCACCGGCACCGTATACGGTATCTTCGGACCGTGGTCGCTGGGCGCATCGGTAGTCAGTTACGAAGGTCGATTCGACGCACATAGCTGGTACAACGTCATCGAGCGCATGAAAGTGACCGTCTGGTACACAGCTCCTACTGCGCTGCGCATGCTCATGAAAGCGGGCGATGACGCTGTTTACGATCACGACATGGATTCTCTGCGCCACGTATTGAGCGTCGGCGAACCGTTGAACGCGGAAGTCGTGCGCTGGGGCATGAAAGTCTACGGATTGCCGATCCACGACAACTGGTGGCAAACCGAAACCGGCATGCAACTGATCGTCAACCTGCCCTGCAACCCGATCAAACCGGGCTCTATGGGCAAGCCGATTCCAGGCGTCTACGCGGCGTGCGTCGACGACGACGGAGAAGAAGTTCCTGTCGGCAAACTCGGCAAACTGGTGGTCAGACCAGGCTGGCCAAACCAACTTCGTCAGGTATGGCGCAACGAAGAGAAATACAAAGAGTATTTCAAGATTCCCGGCTGGTACTACTCCGGCGACAACGCATGGAAGGATGAAGACGGCTATTTCTGGTTCGTCGGCCGCCTCGATGACGTTATCAATACAGCCGGACACAGAGTCGGCCCCTTCGAAGTCGAATCAGCGCTAGTCGAACACCCCGCTGTTGCTGAAGCCGGCGTCATCGGCAAACCGGACAAAGAACGCGGCGAGATCATCAAAGCGTTTATCGTCCTCAAAAACGGCTTCACGCAATCGGACGAATTGCTCGAGGAAATCAAAGAGCACACCAAGCGCCAATTGGCAGCACACGCCTATCCCAGAGAAATCGAGATCAAGGATTCGCTGCCCAAGACACGCTCCGGCAAGATCATGCGCAGGCTTCTCAAAGCCTGGGAATTGGGTCTGCCCACAGGCGATACCTCATCGCTCGAAGAAGACTAAAAGCCAGTCTCGCCTCCGAGACAATGGGGCGAACCGGAAAAGATAAAGGGAAGGCGGCACATCAAGTGTCGCCTTTTTCTTGAAAACCTGCCGATTCGTCAGCCGTATTGCCCAACTTTAATATAGACAGCACATATACAACCAACCAGAAGTGACTGTCCATCAGGCGATTACACTTCTATATGATTGCTAAGGTACGAAAATACCGCGGCAAATCCACTATTCTATAACTAGTCAATTATCGGATAAATAAGCAATCTGGCTCCCTTAGGCGCCGGAGAAAGTTTTATCCAAACGGACAGTTGAGATTGAACTTTTTTGCGAGCGGCGACGTATTAATAACTAGGTGCCAGGTATCCGATGTCAGATTTTAAGGGAAAAGGAAACAGACAGCAAAGAGACAGGGAATCCATGAGCAGCGACTTCTCCATGAATGAAGGCAGCATCGAGCGTATGCCACCGCAGTCGATTGAGGCGGAGCAGGCAGTTCTCGGTTCTCTCATGATCTCCACCGACGGCATTACGCGCATTGTCGACTCCTTGCAGCCTGAGTATTTCTACAGAAAATCGCACCAGGTCATTTATGCAGCGATGCTCGATCTTTATGAAAAGAACGAGCCTATCGACATAGTCACTATCTCGCAGTATTTGAAAGACGAAGACAAACTCGACCATGTCGGCGGGCGTCAGTACATCACCGACCTTGCCCTTGCTGTAGCCACTACCGCCAACCTCGAGTACTACGCAAAGACCGTTGAAGAGAAAGCTTTGCTGCGCCAGCTTATTAAAGCCGGCACTGAGATCGTTCAAACTTCCTATGAAGAAACCGACGCCAACGTCGCCATCGACAAAGCCGAGCACCTGGTCTTCGGCCTTGCAGAACGGCGCAATCTTCAGCAGCTAATTCATATCAAACACATCGTCGAATCTTCATTTCAAAAAATCGAACAACGCTACGAACAGCGCGATGCACTTTCGGGCGTACCCACAGGTTTTTACGATTTAGACGCGATGACTTCCGGCTTCCAGCCCTCCGACCTGGTGATCATCGCAGCGCGTCCTTCCATGGGAAAAACAGCTTTTGTGCTGAACATCGCACAGCATGCCGCACAAGAAGCCAACGTGCCGGTCGCTGTCTTCAGTCTTGAAATGTCGCGAGAGCAGCTCGTAATGAGAATGCTGTGCGCGGAGGCAGGCATCGATGCCAACCGCCTGCGCTCCGGTCATCTGCATACAAACGACTGGACACAACTGGCAATGGCGATGGGGCGACTTGGTGAATCGCCGCTCTACATCGATGATTCCGCGATGGTCAACGTGCTGGAAATCCGCGCCAAATGCAGACGTTTGAAAGCAGAAGCCAAAGGGCTCGGCATGATCATCATCGACTACATCCAGTTGATGCAGGGCAGAAAAGCAACCGACAACAGACAGCAAGAAGTGTCCGAAATTTCGCGCTCGCTCAAGCAACTTGCCCGCGAATTGCACTGCCCAGTTCTGGCTCTCTCTCAGCTTTCCCGCGCAGTTGAATCGCGCGTCAACAAACGCCCCATGCTATCGGACTTGAGAGAATCCGGCTGCCTCACAGGCGACACGCAAATTCTCCTTCCAGATTACGGCGACTACGTTCGCCTGGATAGTCTCGTTGGCAAAAGCGGTTTTAGAGTGCTCGCGCTAAACACCTACAACTGGCAGATGGAGCCTAAGGTTGTGACCAATGCGTTTTGCACCGGCACCAAGCAAACGTACAAACTGATCACAGGACTCAATCGTCAGATCAGCGCCACCGGCAATCACAAATTCCTGACTGTAGATGGCTGGAAGCGCCTGGACTTGCTCAAGGTTGGCGACAGAATCGCAATACCCGCCGATGCCAGCGTAAGCGAATTAATCGGCAGTTCTCCTGTAG
>JADYYD010000487.1 GCA_020853845.1 Candidatus Melainabacteria bacterium | reverse complement strand
TTTCTTTTCGATGAAAAACCACATTTGGTGGCACGCTCGAATTTCGAGCCGGCGAAGCAAGCACCGAATGGCTGGCAGAATGCAGTTCCCAACGCTTTCTCGGCAGAGGGCGTAGCGTCTCAACCAGGTCGTCCGGCAGAGAAGGCCACGTCGTGGATGCTAACCAATCCGCGCCAGACATTTAAAGCATCGATTCCCACCGGTTTCGTTCATATCAAGCTTGAAACACCAAAGGTGGAATATTACTTCCTGCCTCATGCTCCCGGTCCACTCATACATTACCAACCCGGTGACGGCACTTATGGTTTCACGCCATCGAATCCATCAGTCACGGCTCCCGGATTCGGCGTTCTGTGCACAACCTCGACGGCTGATCCGATTCTTGGCGGTGACACAACGGGCAGGACGGTTGACGAGTTGTTGTTCAGCACACCAGGTATGTCCCCGGGTGACAAGGCGCATCTTGAACAAAACTTGGTATCACGCTGCAACGAAATGGTAAGCAAACCCGGCGTATCCATATCAACCGGCAAAATGCACGACGCGCTGGATGCTTTTTCGACAAGGGGCGAGATTTTAGCTGGGCAGAGAGATTTTTATCTTTATAGTCCGGACGGAGAGAAGGTTGTATGCCGTTCGCGCCTGTCGATGGCCGTGGATGCTCCATGGATGCTGCTTTTTACCAACAATACGGCAGATGGAACGGAAAAAACCTACAAAGAGAATGACATGGTTGGACCGCCCTCGTTCGGCAAGGCGACACCTGACCCGTTTTGCAAAGTCGTTTCTCCGGTTGCTCCCGGCATTCCGTGCGGCATGCTGCAGTATAAATTGCAGAATTTCTGGAAACCGGGCACCGGTACAAATCATTGCCTGGGTGACATACGGTGCCAGCGAGGAACCGATGTCAACACGATTACAATCTCAGTATTCACACTTATCTAGCCATCAATTCAATGGTAGATTTCGAATACGCATTTTTGAGAGGGAAATTCATGTTGGTGAAAGAACGCAAGCCCCGCAATTTCCGCAACAGGGCAGCAGGAGCGCTGGCGGTATTGACGATAGCTTCAATGGTGCCGCAAATTGCAAGCGCTGAGCCAAGCCAAGAAACACTGGCAAAGTTGCGCGCGATGGGACTGACAGCAGACATGAAAGCGCCTCCAGCCTGGGCACTTCCGGCAAATACCAGGCGTTCCGACGCCATACCTTCTAACTTTCCGATACCCGTCTATCGAAGCAACGTGTATAACACGCAGTTCTATAATTCCACCCGCGGCTCTGCTTCAGCTTCCGCATCAATAAGCACGAAGGATCGACCGGATGTTGTCTACAGTTTCTATCAATCACAATTAGTTTCAGCCGGGTGGAAAACACAAGTGCCAACGCCTGAAGCCTTAGCCAAAATGGGGCTGAAAGGGCAATTCTACTTGATCAATGGAACACGGGATATTCAAGCATTCAACATGACCATACGACCTAATCCGCAAGTCGAAGGCACTGTCGTATCAATCAACTGGTACGTCAATTCGAATCAACGAACAACCACCAAGTAGTGGCATTCAGCCAAAACCTCACTGCTGTTGCAGATTGGCCTGGTAAAATTCCTAAAGTGGAATCACCAGCCGCCCTCCTCGGTAGTAAGTCTTCATGACCAAGTTTCCATCCAGAAAAGTCGCTCGGCAGAATGTGTTGACGGCATTATTGGTGCTCGCGTGTTTCTCGGGAGCACAGCTCGGGCATCACGCAGGCGCGCAAACCGGCAAAGGCTTGTCGAACGCGCAGTTGACGGAAATCATTCGCGATCCTTCTGTGGGCTCGAGGGCGTTGAGCGTTTCTGTTGTGGGAACTGGACCGGCAGTGACAGTTTTAGCCGAGGAAAAGGAAACTGCCACAGACAAAGATTTGAAAATCGACGCTGTTTTTCTTGCCAAAGCATTGATTGAAGGCGCATCAGGTCAAATCGAAAAGGTCAAAGTTCTTTTCAGTCAATCAGGAAAAGGCGGGCGTCACATCACCGTCGCCCGCGGCGAGATTAACGACTATGGTTCGGGCAAATTGAGCGCTGAAAAACTTCTCGGTTCACTTTCTCTCGTTGCCGTTCATGCCGACAATACGCCCGAAATTTCAGACGGTCCGGAAGTGGAACGTCGCCTTTTGGTTTGGAAACGCATTGATAAACTGCGCTCTAAGGGCACCGGCGTCTCACCGTTCGAGGCGATTTTCAAGGAAATTCAAGGACTCGCGAAAACAAATGATGCCGAAAAAGTGGCTCAGCGCTTGACCTATCTCGAATCCAAACTGACTGAACAGGAAGAGCAAGTAAAACAGGCGAGAGACTCATTGAGGGGCCGGGGTGTGCCATCCATAAAAACAGCCGCCAATCCAGCACCGAGCAGTACGCCTGCACATGCGCCGGCAGGCGCCAATCCTCCGGCTTCATCAACTGAGGAAGAGAACATTCCAGTTGATGCGGAACGAGTGAAGAGTGTATTCAACGCGCAGGGCAATGACATTATCAGTCAGGTCATGAGAAAAAACAGCACAGACGGTTACAGGCTCAGAGATTTGAAGATCGAGATCGAGAAGCAATTCCGCCAACATGAAGAAGGCAAAGCGTTTGCTTCAATTAACTTGTTCGACAAAATCGCGACCAAATCTCTTGGTCATTCGTTTTTGACGCCCAGCAGAGGCGGGCGCGGTGGAATGGGCCCGGGCGGTGGACCACCCTTCTAGACCGTCACAGTGCTTTCAAATAATTCGAATTTGATCGAGACACGCGTAAAGACAGGGAATATAGTTACCGGATTGGGCGATAGGGTGGTGGACCAGACGTGAGCTCCGGTTCTAAATCTTCCGGCAATACGCGAGACAAGGGCAAGTCACGAGATCCCCTAGTCGGGACAGTTCTGGATGGACGCTTTCATATTGATGATGTGCTCGGCTCAGGCGGCATGAGCGTGGTTTATCTCGCCACTCAAACCCGGGTAAATCGGCAAGTAGCGATAAAGACTCTTAAATTAGCGATGGACAGCAAAGCAATCTATCGCGAAAGATTCGACCGCGAAATCAGCTTGCTGTGCTCTCTGGCTCATCCGCATATAGTCACTGTATATGACTGCATCTTCGACGAAGAACAGCAGCCCTTCGTAGTTATGGACTATTTGAGAGGACGCAGTTTGGAGACGCTGATCAAAGAAGAAGGTGCGCTCGATGCCGATCGCTTTGCACGCATTGCAGTACAGGTTTGCAGCGCACTCGAATACGCGCACAAGAACGGCGTCATCCACCGAGATTTGAAACCCGGCAATCTTGTTTTGATGGACAACGAAATGGATTTCGTGAAGGTCGTCGACTTCGGACTGGCGAAACTGAATGAAGAAGGACGCAAACTCACGCAATCGGGAGAACTGTGGGGAAGCCCTCCGTACCTAAGTCCAGAGCAATGCATTGGAAAAGCGGAAGATGCCCGCTCCGACATTTATTCGTTCGGTTGCGTGATGTACGAGATGCTCACCGGAAAAGACCCGTTTCACACAGGAACCACTATTTATGAGCTGATTCAATTGCACGTCAACACACCGCCTCCCAAGATGTGCGACATCAATCCGTTTTTAAAAATGCCGGCGGAGTTGGAAACAGTGATCTTCAAAGCCATGGCAAAAGCTCCCAAAGATCGCTATCAGAGCGCGCAAGACTTGAGTAACGCGATAGTCAAAGCCTTTGCGGAAGGCAATTCGAGAGAGTCCGGCAACTTGAAAATTATGGCAGGCGGCGACTCGGGCGTGCAACCAAATCCGGTATCACAAGCGTCTTTAGGAATGAATGCGAATAACTTCAATATAGCTCTTGACCCAATGGCGAGCAAGAGTATCGAAGACGCTTTTCTCGATAGAAGCACCAAGAAAACGGCCGAGAGCACTTTGCCGGATAACACTGACAAGGCAGCGCCGACCAGGCAATTAGCCAGAGAACGCTTCGGCGATTTGGAATCGGAAAGAGAACCGAAAAAATCGAGCGCAGGCAAAATGATTATTGCCGGCCTTGTGGCGATTTTGGTTTGCGCTATAACCTTATTTGCTGTTGCATCTATGAAATCAGGGAAAACCGACACGGCAAGCAATTCCGCCGCTCCTTCGACAGCAAAGCAAACTGCACCAACCAGAGATGAGACAGTTTCAGATAAATCGACTTCCCAAGCAAGCCCGGCAGCAACCAAGCAGCCTGAAATCGTTTCTCCGGCACCCGCCCATGGTTCGCGCGCTCCCGCTCCCGCTTCATCTCCGTTTCCATCTCCGTCAATAAAGCCTGCACTACCACCGGTGCGCGCCAAAACGCCACAGAAAGTGAGAGTCGCCCCGCGCATCAAACAGCCCGTCAATGCAAAACGAGCGGCGCCAAGCAGACCGGCAACGAGCGCCGGCGCAGGAAAGAGCTCAAAACCATGGGATGCCTTGCAA
>JADYYD010000486.1 GCA_020853845.1 Candidatus Melainabacteria bacterium | reverse complement strand
GTGTCCGGTGAGTTTCATCGCTTCTTTCAGTTTGAAACTTTGAGCCTCTGTTTTGACAGGACTGACGGCGGTAGTAGTAGCAACGGATGTGTTGCCTTTCAGTTCCTTCTCGATATTCAACTCGCCGACGTCATCGTTGCTCGGTTTGCTGGAAGTCGATGCTTCTGATCTGGTTTCCGCTTTTGTAGCGGCAGGACCAGGTTTTGCTTCCTCTTTTGCAGCAGTGCTTTGTTTGTTTTCCGCGCTTTCCTGCACAGCCGCGGACTCGGCATCATTGCGCTTTATGCCTTTTGCCGCAGAATCATCATTGAGTTTCGCTTTGGATTGGGTCTTGACGCCACCGAGCGACTCGATTCTCTCTGACACCTTTCCGGCTTCGACAGTTTTCTTCTCGGCTACGTATATCTTGCGCAATAAATCCAGACTCTTTACGAGCTGGTTGCCATCCTTCGGCAGTGACTCGGCTTCACCAACAGTTTCAAGAGTCAGCTTCTCGGCTCTCTGGTAATCTTCCTCAGCGAAGGCCTTGGCAGCGTTGTCATACATGGAAGACCAGAGAGCATCTTGCCCGTTCGCCGCCAGCGGCAAAATTCCAGCAAGGCATAACCAGCCGATGAATCCGGCGACAAACACTCGCGACTGCAATTTCTTGGAAATACCTGTCATCTGACCTGCAAATTCTGAGCGACTCAACCGACCTGGCTAATTGTAAGACTAATCAGGGCGAAATTGTCTCTTTGCCAAACCCAGACGCGGATTCAAGATGCAAAGCGAACGCCTGACGCCTGGAAGTTAGACTGTTAACAGCTTAACTTCCAGAAACAGGGCACCGCTTTTCAACCACTTTTGAAGGGCGGGTTTTCGCGCCCCTTGGCGCAATACGAACGGTGGGGTGCGGTATATTAGGAAGGGGTCATGCATATTAAGACGACGAGCGATTGCGGCGCCGGGCAATACTGCTCGACCAGTGCGCAATCGAACAAAGCGTTTCGGACGGTCAATCAGCTCAGGGAGTTCTAAAGTGAACGACAAGAAGAAAACAGCACTGTCATCACCTGCAACACCTTCAACGATCAAATTCACACGTGGTCAGTTGGGCATGACTCTGAAAGCGCTGAAATCCAATCAGGAGTCTTTGCAAACCGCAGTCACTTCCCTTAAAAACAGCACGGCGACAGCGAAATTTCGATATGAGAAATTGCAGCAGCACGGATACGGCTCGCTGGCGTATTCATCGCTGCAAAAGGGCATGCAGTATTTCATGCATCCTGAGCTGGGATACATCGCCTATACACCATTGCGCGACGGTCCCAATTCTGTATGCGTGCTTGCCGATCCTATTTGCAGCAAAGAGAATTTGAAGCCTCTGATTCAAGAATTTATGAAAGAAAAATCCGATCCGGTTTTTCTCCACATCTCTCACGACACAGGCAAAGTACTCAACGAGATGGGATTCTCAATCAACGAACTGGGTGTTGAAACAATTATCGATATTCAAAAGTTCAACCTTGTCGGAAACAAAAAACAGCAACTGCGAAACGCGCGTAATGGAGCCAAGAAAGACAATGTTACGGTAGTTGAGATTGACACGGTTGATGACGAGATGCTGAAGTCGTTCAAAAAAATCAGCGACGGCTGGATGAAAGAAAAAGTCATAAGCGACAACGAAATGCAATTCATTGTTCGCCCGGTAGTTTTTGTTGACGAAATCGATGTTAGAAAATTTGTCGCAGTCAAAGACAATCAGGTAGTCGGATTCGTTATATTCGACCCGATGTATGAGGACGGCAAAGTCTCCGGCTACATTGCCAATCATTTGCGCACAAATCTCGATCGAACCTATTCCGTCGTTGATTTCATAATTTTGGAAGCGCTGGACAAGTTCAAACAAGAAGGCAAGAAAGATCTTTCACTCGGACTCTCGCCGCTTGCAAAAGTTGATGATTCGCAGGAGTTCAAACACAGCAAGCTGCTAAAAGCGCATTTTAAATATGCATTCGAAAAAGCGAATTTCCTCTACAACTTCAAAAATCTGGCTCGCCACAAGCTAAAGTATCGTCCGGAACTGGAAGGCGCCAGAGAAGAAAAAGTCTATTGCGCAATGAACACGCGCTTCTTCTTAATCAGGCTTTATGACGTCTATCGAGTTCTCGGACTCAATCCGCTGCAACAGACGATCAATCATATAAAGCGATCAACCATCGAGCTTTTCAGACGTTCTCTTTGCAAAAAAGAAGAGAGCGCGGCATCAGCGCAACACGAGACAAAATAGAACTAGATAGAACTTAAATCGAGCTGTGATCGTAGGTGATTCTCCAGCCTTCTTTCGAACGTCTGAAAATCAGCGTAAACCTGCCGTTGATTGGCGAGTGAGAATGGTGCACGACGCTGAATTTGCCTATGCAAAGCGCGTGCTTTTCTCCCAGGCTGCTGACTTCTAAATCAGTCAGATACAACTGCCCCATAGTTGCCCTATTGTTGCCGTAGCGCATTTGATAGCGTTTTTCAATTGCATCGAAACCGCGACACAAGCCATTGCTCGACACATAGGTCACATCCTTCGCCCGCGAGTAAGCGGAAAGGAATGCCTTCAAGTCACCTTTATTCCAGGCGGTCTCTTGCTTTTTGATAAGACCGGACACTTCTTTCACAGTCTTGGGATCAGCCTTTGATTCACCGCTGCTGATAGCGAAATTTTCTCTTGCAAAGGCACTGGAACCCGAAAGCGTCAGCAGTCCCAAAGCCAGAGAAGCAAAAAGCACACGCAACAACATCAATCCAACCCCCAGCAAGCTCTATTGTTTTGGTTTTCCATCTTTGCGATCGGCTAAGGTTTTCCCACTTTCTTTAAGACCTGGATCAAGCGACACTCTCTCATCGAAGACAAAGCATTCGCCGTGCCAGTGCGCACCCCCTACATCCTCGAAATAACGCAAAATGCCGCCATCCAGTTGAAACACCTTCGGATGCCCTTTTTCTTGCAAATAAAGCGCGGCTTTCTCGCACCGTATGCCACCAGTGCAAAAGGAAACGATTGTTTTTTGCTTAAGTGAACTTTCGACTCTCATTGTCGATGCAATCGCATCAGGAAAGTCGCTAAACTTTTCGATGTTTAGATTAAGCGCGTTTTCGAAGGTGCCCATCTCGACCTCAAAATCATTTCGAGTATCAAGCAGAACCAGCTCACGTCCTTCATCATCGTGTCCTTGATCCAACCACTTTCTGAGAGTCGCCGCATCAACATGCGGTGCACGACTATCTTCGGGCCTTATCATCGGATGCCGCATCGTGATAATTTCATTGGCAATTCGCACAACCATTTTCTTAAATGGCTGATTTGATGAAAAACTTTCTTTGATATCCAGAACGGCAAAACGAGCGCCAAAAATAGGATCGTTTTGGAGAAACTGCAAAAACTCTTCGATCTTTTCACGCTTGCCTGCAAGGAAAAGATTTATTCCTTCGGTTGCAAGCAGAACTGTGCCCTTGAGATGCAGTTGGTCACACCGCTCTTTAATGACGGGCTGCCACTGGGCCGGCTCGGGAATGCCGACAAATTTATAAGCTGCAATGTTGACT
>JADYYD010000485.1 GCA_020853845.1 Candidatus Melainabacteria bacterium | reverse complement strand
TCGCTGCCGTCGCAACCCCGTAGGCGAGCAACATTGCCACGCCGATTTGCAGTGCAACCGCGTTCATTCCCAGGTCGCCAACAAGCGTGGCGGTGAAAAGGGACGAAGTGAACGGGCTGAAGTGCAGAATATTGATCCAGAACGCCGCCAAAGAAGTGGTGATGACGGGACCAAACGTGAACGTGAGGGCGACGACGATCCCGGCGATGAAAGCCAGAAGCGCCGCGCCGTAAGTGAGAGCCTCGATGTGTTCCATCTGAGTCCTCGCGGTTCCTTTGTAACTGGTCGATTTTGCGACCGTGGTGGATGTCTTAAGCGGGCGACTGACCGGACAGATGAGCCGCCGGATAAGCGTCGTCCATGATCTTCTTCGCGTCGACTTTCGCCGGAAGAGTGCCGAAAGCGTAGCCGCCGGCATTCGTCAGCCGCGAGGCTACGAACGCTTTGGCGGATGCTTCGGACGCGTCCTTGAGCATCAGCGACGCTTGCATAGCCAGTGCCAGCCGTTCCACGAAGCGGCGCGCCCCCTTTTCACGGGCGGCGGCAGCGGCTTTCGTGGCAGGCGCAGTTTTCAGCGCCTTGATGTCGTGCTTCACCGACGCCACGAACATGTCGTAGCGACGGTTGATCCCGAGCGCGCTGTCGAGTTCTTCGACAACGACATCGAGGGTGTTGGGGTTCGTCGAAACGGCCCGCAGCACATCGAGGCAGATGACGTTGCCTGACCCTTCCCAGATGCCCAGAAGAGGGCTCTCGCGGAAGAGGCGGGGCATCGGGCCCTCCTCGACATAACCGTTGCCGCCGAAGCACTCCAGCGCTTCCGCCACCGCCATCGGTGCGCGCTTGCAGACCCAGTATTTGGCGATCGCGCTGACGATTCGCTTGAACTGAGCCTCTTTCGCGGAGGTCTGTGCCTGGTCGTAAGACCGGGCGACACGCATCGTCAGCCGCAGCGCCGCCTCGGACTCGAGAGCCAGGTCGGCAAGAACGTTGACCATGAGCGGCTGTTCGGAAAGAACCTTGCCGAACGCCGAGCGGTGGTGGCAGTGGTGCATAGCCTGCAGCGTCGCCTGCCGCATCAGCGCTGCCGAGCTGATGATGCAATCCAGCCGGGTGTGATTGACCATTTCGATAATGGTCGGCACACCGCGTCCCTCGTCGCCGACGAGAAACCCGAGAGCGTTCTCCAGCTCGATCTCGCTGGACGCATTGGACTTGTTGCCCATCTTGTCTTTGAGACGCTGGATGAAGATGGCGTTCTTCTCGCCGTTCGGCTTGAACCGAGGCACGAGAAAACAGGACGGGCCCTTCTCTGTTTGAGCCAGAATCAGGAACGCGTCGGACATGGGCGCGGAACAGAACCACTTGTGTCCGGTCAGGAGATACTCTTTTGCAGCCCCTGAACCCGCACCGCCTGCGCCCACCGGTACAGCCATGGTGGTGTTGGCGCGCACGTCCGAGCCGCCCTGCTTCTCGGTCATGCCCATGCCGATAGTGACACCGGTCTTTTGCATGAACGGGATGAAGCGCGAGTCGTATTTCGTCGATGTGATGAGCGGCTCCCAAACTTTCGCCAGTTCCGGCTGCTTGCGCAGTGCGGGAATCGCCGAATAGGTCATCGAAATCGGGCAGCAATGTCCGGCTTCGTTCTGGAACGCCATGTAGAGCAGCGCCGCGCGTGCCACATGAGCACCATCGCGCCGGTCCGTCCATGGCAAGCTGTGCGCTCCGGCTTCAATCGACGCCGCCATGAGATTGTGATAGCTGGGATGGAAATCGACCTGGTCGATGCGCTCACCGAATCGCGAATGCGTTTTCAGCACCGGCAAATTTGTGTTTGCATCGATCGCCAGGCCGATGCCGAAAGCACTGCCGGCAAACGCGCCGAAGCCCTTCAGCCTTTCCTCAGCCCATTCAGCGCCGTAGCGCTTGATCAAATCCTTGAGCAAAGCGTCGCTGTCGAACATGTTGTATCCGACCAGCGCCTTTGCCTGGTTGAAGACAGTGTGAGTTGCCATTTCAGGTTTCCTCAGTGACTATTTTTCAGCCGCAACAAAGTTGAACTTACGAATTCGCATGCCTTTCTCACTCAGAGAGCTTCACTCAATCGGCCGTGCTCTTCTCAAACACCGGAGTGTCTTTCGATCTCGCTTGAATAAGCGTGGATGCGCGGTTTTGGAGAGATATTCTGTCTGGGGAAGATGAGGGCATGAAGGCTTATTTGATAGCTCATAAGAGTAAGAAACATCTATAAAGAGGTGTTACGAAGCGCTTCGTAATAGATCTCAATTAGAGAAATCACGGAATTGCAAAGGCAATCGGCACCAACACTTGCCGCCTTTGCCCGACCGAAAAACGTGTAAAGTGCCGCCGGAGCAACTGATTTCTTTGCAGCAGTTTATCTAAGTCACGCTGTGCTAGGTGCAAAGCATGAGCTGAGCGGATTCTTTCTTGGAAACAGCGGGCGGGCGAGCGTAGGCTAAGAGCATCGCTTCTAGAACTTTCCTTCGAAAAACAACCACCCTCCTTCTTCGTCAGCCTTGCACCAAACAGGCATTTCGCCAACTCCGCGCGCTTGCACGCAGAGTCGGCCTCGGTCGTTTTTCTCACTGAAGCGAGAAGTCGAAAGGTCAGTAACATGTATCTCTTGAAGAATAAGAACCCTATCATCGCAGTCGGCATGGAGCGCCTCGGCGTTGTCGCTTCGCCTTATGGCGTCTTCCAGGAGGAAGGCGTTCTCAACCCCGCCGTTTATCAGGACCGCGCCGGAAATCTCGTCGTTATGATGCGCTCGGTTGCCAGAGGCAATCAGTCGCGTCTCGAGATGATCCGGCAGCGCTGGGAAAACGGCAAGCCCTGCACTGATGCAGCGGGAAATGAAGTGCCCTTCCAGAGGGTCGGCTTTGCTCTCGTGCCTCAAGCTGCATACGAACGTCGTCGCCGTGTCGGCGCCTCCGGGGCTGTCGAATTCATCGGCGGCGAAGGCTGCGAAGACGCGCGCGTGACCTTCATCCGGCAACTCGATCGCTACCTCATGTGCTACACGGCATTCGGCCCCGCAGGTCCGCGCATTGCGCTGGCCTGGTCGCATGACGGGTACAAGTGGCACCGCCTCGGGCTGCTGCAAATTCCGGAAGAATTCGCGCTGCATCCCGACGACAAGGACGCCGCTTTCTTCCCTGAGCCGGTGCTCTCGCCGAAGGGCGTACTCAGCATTGCTCTGTATCATCGCCCCATGGTCAACATCCCCGCCTCCGACGGCATGGACGTTGTGCAAGCGACACTGTCCGCGCGTCCGGACAAGCGGCAATGCATTCGCATCGCCTACATCCCCCTGGACAAAGTGCTGAAGAACATTCGCAATGTCCTCCAGGTGCGTGAGTCGAAGCTCGTCTTCGAGCCGCTCTGCGAATGGGGCTCCTACAAGTGCGGAGCGGGTACGGCACCCGTTCGTATCAACAGCGGCTGGCTGGAAATCTTCCACGGCGTGGATCAGTTTCCCCACCCCTCACGCCCCTCCGGCTACCAGGGTCGCTACGCCGCCGGCATCATCGTCCACGACATCGATCGCCCCGACAAAATTCGCTACTACTCGGCGGAGCCTGTCATCAAGCCGGAAACGAAGGACGAGCTGGAAGGCATCGTCAACAACGTCGTCTTTCCGACCGGCATTGTCGAGCGCGCTGACATGCGCGTGTTGCATGCAGACTTCGGTTACGTGGAACGCGTCTTCGACGTCTATTACGGCATGGCCGATCGCCTCATTGGTCGATTCCGCTTGACCGTGAGAGAAGAGGCTTAGCCGCAATTCTCTGAAATCAGATCGGTAAATGCTGCCAAATCTCTCCAATTGGAGGTTTGGAGTATTTGCCGATCTGATTTGTTTGGCGCATTTTTGAAAAACACAGTGACAACTATAGTAAATAATAGAGCCGGTGCAAAGAGAAGAAAACCCGAGCACCACATATGGTGATGCCCGGATTTCTTCTGTTGCCTGACAGTCTGCAAGCCCTTCAGATGTTCTTGCGGGTGAAACCCATTCGTTGCAAGCATCGCTGCTTGCATTCCGGGACCTGTGCTTTTGGAAGCAAGCTTCCTCGAGCGGCATCAGCTTTG
>JADYYD010000484.1 GCA_020853845.1 Candidatus Melainabacteria bacterium | reverse complement strand
TTGCTTCCACAACAAACCAGCAGCACTGCAACACAAACTCTAGCCAGCGTTCCGACAGCAACAGGCACACCACAGGATTTGATGCCAGCGCCTGCAAGCGCAGCACCGCCCGTGAATCTACTTCCTGAGATTTCACCTGTTCCGCAAACAGCGCCGGACTTCATCAAGTCTAAGGCTCAAGCCGTGACCCTTGATAGTTTTGCCAATCAAGGCAGTCTTCCGCCTGTAATCACTACCGCCGCCCTGGATAGATCAACCGGTGTCAAACCTGCATTTCAGCCAATATCCACAAGTTCGTATGGCACGGTGCGATTTGAATTGGAAGGTGTGGTGCCTTCTCGCTCGCAAATAATATTGAAAGTCGTTCTTAAAAACGACCGCGAGTTCCCTATGGAATTGCCGCCCACTATCAATGCAAAAATCCAGATGCCGGGCAAACCTGAGCTAATCGCTAAAGTTGAGTTCAAAGGCAAACAAATCGGCCCGCACGGCGAATTACACGGAATCATCAAGGTTCCCGGCGGCGACATGAATGCGTCTGCCGATGTATTCCTGCCGAGCTTCCTGCCGCCAACCGAGCAATATCGCGACGTGCATTTGTCCGTTCCGATCTCGAAGATTTAATAGTAGAACAAATAGCCAGCCTATAATGACGCTCCGCAACAGAGCGGAATTGCGCACTGCGCTTTTTGCTTTTTTTGCTTCTTTTGCGGCATGGCTGCGTATTCTTCCCAGCGGTTGCCACGTTGCTACCACGTTGGAAATCTACCTTAGGTGTCGAACCCCCGGTTCACTGACATGAAAAACATCCTCTCTGGCTGGATGGCTGGATTTGGCAACGACACTTTAGTTTCTACCGGAGAAGACCAAAAATGGCACGAGAAATTGAAACCACAAACTTCGAACCAGTAAGCGTTGAAGTGACTACTCCGGCTTTTGAAGCATATGCCAGATTCAGAGAAGACTACGAAAATTCACCAAAGTGCGCTGTTCGCGGAAGCATGAGCGACAGCCAAACAGGAAGAGTAGGAACGATTTCCGACGCAGCCGTGGACAAGATGGCAGTCGTCTGGCTGGCTGAGAAGTATAAAGAATTGGGACGCGACATCACTCGCGCCGACATCGAAAGTGGCGCCTCGTCCGGCTTCGATTCATTGATGGCAGAAAGCGCTCTCAAGCAATTCGAGACTATCAAGCATGCAAAATTCAACCACGAAGGCGGCTTCCTTTTAATAGGCTCGCGCGAAAAAGACGTACTCACAGGCAAAGACATAGACAAAACTTTGCAGGGCATCGAAAATCAAAGACGCTCGCTCGATCTCGTCGCGCCGCTCTTTGCGAACAACGGAGCATTGTTCGACAAACTGGCGGAAGACCACGAAGGAAAGAGGTCGATCAACTACTGGGATTTGAAAGACGCGCGAAAAGCCGATGACCGAGCAAGAGCAAAAGGTGATCGACTCTACACCGACGAAGAGCGTCAAGCGATCGACAATCTCTTCAAGAAGTGGGGCAGCTCCGACATGCGCCGCATCGAGCACCGCGGGCAGGGCGACACCATGGGATGCGACGGACTTTTGAACTACGACACAGTGGCCAAAGGCGCCGGCTTCGAGAATCCGGAAGAAATACATGCTGCAGCAAACGCACACAGTGGCTATCTGGCAGATTTCGTTCAGAACAAGTGCGAAACCGAAGCGAGCAACATGGCTACCATCCAGGAAGCGCGCCGAATGCAACGCGAAGAAGATGAAGCAATCGAGAAGAGCATGAATTACACAGTGCGGCCCGGACAAGGGTATGACCGTATCGCCCGAGATGTATTGAAACAGCAAAACGGCCTCAAACCACAAGAGTCATCTGTTGTTCAGTTCTCCGAGGAAATTGCCAATCTCAACGGAACGACGCGCGCAAGACATAATCAAGAACTCAATCTCCATCCTGGTCAGACCGTGAGAATTCACGACGACGAATGGAAGATGGGTCAGCTCTTAGAATCGAGAGTTCGCGTCCATCAATATCTCAATGATAATCTCAACCTCGAGGTGCTGGATCAAGTTCAGCGCGGCAGATAAGCGCTGCCTGTGGTTGGGTACAGCAGCGCATTTATTTTTGGTTTTGAAGAGAAATACAAAAATTCGCGCACAGCGCTCTGCTCTTGCGCTTTATACTTGGGGCATGAACAAACCTGTAGCCCGAACGGAAAAATCAAAACTTCTGCGCCACTCTCTGATCATCCTAGCGTCAATTCTCCTGGGATTCTATATCGGCGGAGGATATCGCTTGCACAACACTCAGCTAGGAGAACTCTTTGTGCGCCACCACTCCCAAGGAGACGATCTAGGCACTGACATTATTTCGTATACGACGATGTTCATATTCTGCGGTGGAGCTGGGGCAGTGGCCGGTGCAGGGCTTTCCAGCCTTGCTCTCTTCGCCCTGGCGAAACGAAAAAAAAACTAGTCCCAGTCTGGCGCTTTGATATTATCGAGTTGTGTAAAGACGTGGTTTATCTGGTTCGGATCTGGATTGTACGCAATTATTAGAGCCTCATTGCGTTGTTCTTTTTGCCAGCGGTCGTTTATTTGCTTCCAGATCTTATCTGAAATGTAATCCGGCTTTTTCTTACTTTCAATGCCATTAATTACGTCTGCAAAATAAGCACCCACAAAATAAGGCGCACGCTGAATGTCAATCGCATTGCGCACGGCATCAGCCACTGAGCCAAGCTGGTTTGGATATGTCTTTGCAAGATGTTCCATGTTTTGCACTTGCATTTGGGCCGGACCGACTGACTCATCTCGATTGAACGGCCAGTGCCGGTGCTTCTGCACATAGTTTTCCGGCCCTGCGTCCTTTGTATTATCAAAATAGAATTGCTCGTTGCGGATCGTAGCAGCGATCAGATCAGGATCGATCTTGCCGGCCCCATCACCAATGTATTTTGCAAGTTCCAGAAATGCCTTGTTCGCATTTGAACAGGCGTCATAGTCGATAAACTCGTCTTCCCGCCCACGACGAGGATAGATGACATCCCCTCCTTCTGGAGGGTTTTCCCAACCAATCAAATCTGGATGGTGCACTGTTTGTACAGTTCTATCCCAGCCCTTTTTGAGCGATGCGCCCAAATCGCGTGAAATAACTTGTTCATGAGCATAGGCAGGTGTGGCAACTGAATCGCTCGGAAATGCCTCAAAATTCTGCATTTGCACAAGATTGGGCGCCTCAGGCGCCAAGTTCGATGCAATCAAAACCTGCTCATCTTCAGGTTTCTGCAAGGCTTCAATTGCTTCTTTGCCTTTGCGTTCCATATACTCGATCGAAAAACGTCCTTGCGCTTCCTCGTCGCTTCCGACAGCCTTAAGCCCTTCGACAAAGGAAGGACGAGGATCTACTGAAACTTTCCTTTTTGCTGGCGCTTCAATTCCTGCGGATGTTACAGTAGTTTCATCATCCATGGTGATGCCGAACGACTTACACTCTACCTCTGCATCAGCCAGGCTTTGTCCGTCCTTGACAATTGGCAGCTGAGTCATCGACTCGAACTTATTTGGATTTATGCTTCTTACTTCTTTGACCTCAGAGCCACTGGCATTTCTGGCCGCGCTGGCGTCAGCGGTGCTTAGCGCTTCCTTCTCAGCACCGGTTTCGACGGGTTGCGATTGCTCTAACTTATCTTCTGGCATAACACTATTTTTCCCCAATTTCTCCGAGCTGGCTAGAGCAAGCAGTTGCGCAGCTTATGCGCGGCTTTCCTATCCGCAGGTAGTTCGTCTCGCGCCGATCGACTGGAGCTTCTTACCACGCAGTAGGTGCACACAGCACTATGTGCCAGCCACCCGAGTTGCTTTATTGGTATGTCTTTGCTTTGAGTTTTGCTTCATGCAGTCAGTGTTTCAATTATCGAAGAAACTACAAGACCCACTGAGTGCGCGATTTGTACAAGCGGCGAATGGTGTTTTTGTCCGCCTGCGAAAGCTGCTCCACGACTCGATTTTCATGCATGATGTCATCTCTGTACGGCGAATGCGCTTTGATGCCGAGAGCATGTCCGAACTCGTGGGCAGTGGCCGCCTTGAGTCTTTCCATCGTGCTGTTCACGCCTAGCGACAATTCCATCACCACAGGAGGCGTGCGCGGATTCTTGCCTTCTTTCAAGGCCTCTGCGATTTTTGCATACGGAATCGCTTGAGCGCAGGTGTAACCGCCCGTTGAAATGCCACCAGGTTCGGTGGCGCCTTCAAAATTCTGATTGAAGAAGACAAGAATATTTGCTTCCCTCGGGTTGGCAGTGAAGTCGTAGGAGAAAAGTCCTTCCTGCTCCAGCGGCTTCCACATCTCGATGCCCGCCGCAACGGCCTCGCCCATCTCGTCGTTCCAACCATTCACCTGAGTGAGGACGGCAAACGGATTAGATTCACCGCCGGAAAAACACATCTGAGCAACAGTATCGACGCGGGTAGCTTTCAACTGCTGAAAAGGCAGCGGCGGCAATTCCAAACCAGGGCTGATCCAGACCTTGAGAGGCATCTTGCGCGGCTCCCAGCGCACCCACTGCATGCGCAAATCCGGCTCGCCTGGGTCATACCAGTCACCGGCCGAGGCGCGGTTGCCCCGGTCCAAACCGGGCACGAGGTGCATCCCCTGGGAACTGCCGGACATCATCTGCTGTCCGCCCGAATTGCCGCTGTATCCGACGCCCGGCGTTCCTGTTCGCATGAGCGGTTGAAAACCAGCCTTGGGCAACTTGCGTTTTATCACCTGTGCTTCGACCGGCTCGAACGGCACGCCCGGCAATAGCACCGCCAGAGCGAGTACAGGAAGAAAAAAACGGTGAAGTAAAGGATTGAGAGTTTGACCCATAGATCCGGGATCGTTCCAATAATCTTTTCTAAGAGCTACAAGTAACCTGTTTTATTGTAACGACAAGGAGCAAATTCCTGCTGCCGGTCTAATATTGAAGTGCAAAGAGCTAAAAACGTCCAGTTCATACCAGGTCAGGAAAAACGGTGTCCAATTTATATGACGCAATGAGCCTCAATGTGGCGGAGGCGATTGCCAGGCAACTCAAGATGAAGCCAGACAGCAGGATTGGATTGCCCACGGGGCGCTCGCCGGTGGGTTGCTATCGAATTCTCTCAGAATGGTCTGAGGCAGGCACGCTCGACTGGTCAAAATGCAAGTGCTTCGCGCTGGACGACTATATCGACGTGGTGGAAGAACAGTCTTTTCACTATTTCCTCGAATCTAATCTCTATAGCAAGACCAATCTGCCTGCGGAAAATCGATTCAGCCCTCGCAATCAGGACGACTACGACCAGGTTATTGCCGATCAGGGCGGGCTGGACCTGTGCGTTCTGGGCTTGGGCACGAACGGGCACATAGCTTTCAACGAGCCACAAACGCCGCAATTGAGCTGGACTCACTGCCTTTGGCTCACGCAATCGACCAGAGAAGCGAATGCTTCGGCTTTCGGCGGCGCCGACAAAGTGCCGACCAGAGCCATCACCATTGGGATTGAAACAATCCTGGCCAGCCGCTCGATTATTCTCATCGCCAGCGGCGAAAAGAAGAAGACCGCCCTGGGCAAGGCGCTTTCAGGCGAAATCACAGCTCAAGTCCCGGCTTCCTTTCTGGCATTGCATCCTGCTGTGCGGGTTTTTCGCGACTTTGAGCTATAAATACAGAAGATGCTCGCTGGGCATTTTTTGGCGTCTCACATTAGAATGAGAGAGAGGGAAAATCAGCATGTTGAAGCCCAAACTCCTTACCGCCTGTGCCTTTCTGGCTATTTCTTGCGGGCTGCCCGCCGCTTTTGCCGAGAAGGCGAATCCCGACATGATCCCGCCGGACGTCACCTTTCCCTCGCCGAACGCGCCGCAAACATCCAGCCCCTCGACCGCGGCCGCAGCGACCACGCCTGCCGCCGCCTCTCCGCCTGAAACGCCCGCTCCGGGACAGGGCGCCCCACCACAGCAGCCAACCTTCAACCCTTCGCAAGCCGGTGTTTCGCAGCCCCCAGCCTCAGCCGCCCAGGGCAATCCCCGTTTGCCGATCGGGCAAAGACCGCCTGTGTATCCCGGTGGAGCACCACCGGCAGCGTCCAATGAAACGCGTCCCGACCCTTTTTGCGTTTTGGAGACCAGCAAAGGCACTATCATGATCCGCCTCTTCCGCAAACAAGCACCGCGGACGGTGGCACACTTCATGGAAATGGTACAGAATGGTTTTTATAACGGACTGACTTTTCACCGCGTGGAACCAGGCTTCGTGATTCAAGGCGGATGCCCGAACGGTGATGGATCAGGGCTGTACAGCGATCCAAAAACAGGAAAACCGAAAATGTGCCCGCTGGAAACATCCGGTCAGCTCAGCCACAATGCCGCCGGTGTAGTGGCGATGGCGCGTTTTCCCAAAAACCCTAATTCGGCAAGCTGCCAATTCTACATCACGCTCCAGCCGCAGCCCAGGCTCGATCATCAGTACTCGATATTCGGCGGTGTGGTGAGCGGACTGGATGCCGTTCAACGAATTCAGAAGGGCGACAAAATCATGTCGGTCAGCCTGAGAGAGCAATAATCTTAACAAAACGGCTGCAGATGCGCCTTTCGGCGTATGTTGAAATAGTCTCAACAGCCTCTGCCGAAAGGCAGGAAGGTGTATATTAAAAGTACTGCCTGGATTAAACGAATGGCTGACCCGCAAGACGAAAAAGATGAAACAGTCCCAAACGAGTCGTCGCAAGACGAGGCTTTGCCGGGCACTGCCGAGCAGTCAGCATCATTTCTTTCAAACTTGCGTTCCTCTTACACACCCGGACCGACAGGGTTGGGCTATTACGGTATGGGAGCGCAGCGCAACAAGAACAGCTTTTTGAGCCCTGTTTCACGCATCGGTATGTCTGCGTCTTTCGCCTTCGATGAAACTTCAGCCACCACGATAGACGGCGAGAAGATCGAAACCGAAAGCAGCGAAGAATCCGAGCCGGAGCAAAGACACACCCAGAGGCTGAAAACCGGCGACACGCTCAGACAATTGCCGGATCAGGAAATCCTCGAATTCAAAAACAAAGATCGATTGATCATCTATAAATCGCTTGGCTGGATTATGGAAGACGGCAAAGGCAACGCCATAACCAGGCAGGTCACGCCTTCGCTGGAAAACCCTGGCGACAACTCCACTTTCGGGCTTGATAAAGGCGGGGAAATTATCGCTCAGGCAATCGAATTTTCCGGCATAACAACCGTCGTGTTCAACAACGGCGACAAAATCATCTTCGATCTCGCCGGTGTTTCTGCCATATCGAGAAAGAAAGACGCAGTCTACTTGCGCGATCCCATTCGCAAGACAGCATCCTTCGGCTCGCCATTTCGCCGCCGCGCTTTTTGAAACGGCGAATATCGATTTGGTCGTCGCTTAGTTCTCTTATTCGCTATTGCTGAATAAGTTCTTTCACTGCCGGCACGACGTGATTCAAGAGTTTGCGCCCACCTACGTGATTGAGGTGTGTCGTATCCCAATAGTCGTTGTCGTCGAATTCCTTGGCGTTGCCCAGATCGACAAGCTTGACGCCCGGCATATCAGCAACTTCTTTGACTTCTTTCTGATAGCTTTGGTACCAGCCGTCAGGCAAGATATCGAGGTTTCTCTTCGTAAGGGGCATATTGACCAGAACAACTTTTACGCCGCGCTCGCGCATGGTTTTCAATGTGCGCTCCAAGAAACTCATCTGCAAAGAGTGATCTTTCTCGGCGATTTCTTTATAACGGCCTTTGTATTCTTTTACGCTGTTGTTCCAACGATCTTCGGTCGATCCTTCCATCAAGAAACCACCGGCGGCAGCGGTATCGTCTTTGGTGGCATTCGGATCGGTGACGCCGAGCGATGAATAAATGCGATTGATCGCTTTATCCGTTTCCATCTGCAAACGCCATCTCTTGCCGTAGAAATAGCAAAGGTGCATGGCCAGCCAATCCGCCTTCTTTTCGAAATCAGGCAAAAAAGCACCGGCGTATTTCGGGAAGTTGGAAAGATTGACTATTTTCTGAAACGAAAAAGTAGCCATCGGGGAGGCAAGAGCATGATCGTGAAAATCTCGCGGCGCAATTCCATAGACGAGAACTTTGGGTGTCTTGCCGTCTTTCACAAACTCGCTGGTCATCAGGTATGCATCCGACGCCATTTGTCCGAAAACGGCCAAGCTGAAAATCGTGTCTTGCTTGCAGCCGGCCGCAGCCAGCCTTTTTTTCATTGCTTCCGATTTGTGATAGCGAAATATGTCGGAAATCTGTTTGTTGTCGGCGGCATCCATTGCCCAAAATGGAAACATGACCAGCGAAGAGCCCAGAAGAATTAC
>JADYYD010000483.1 GCA_020853845.1 Candidatus Melainabacteria bacterium | reverse complement strand
GTGCCGGTCAAATCGACCGTATTCCAGATACGAGTCGGTCTCTCTTCTTGATTTAACTGCGTGAAAACATGCGAATTTAGAAAGTATTGATTGGCATACACGTTCCTGTAGCCGATGGAAAGAGTGCCGTGACCGGCTTTAATGTCGCCTGAAGTTCCTGCTGCGCCCGGCACCAGAAGCGAGCGCGTTCAACCCTGTCCGGAGGCTGGATGCGCCAGGATAAACACCTGAGCAAACAGGAAAAAGGCAGCAATCTTGGATTTGACGTTTTGCACTGTGAGCCGTTCTGAAAGTCAGCTTGGATTTTCTAAGTTGCCGGATGATTATTCAACGCTTTTCAACGGCGCAAGATGGCGACCGGCAGGCGCTTAATGAATCCGGAAAGGCTTGATTGGATTTAGTGTGCGGACTTTGTTTCGCTGTCTTCATGTTGGCGAATCGAGAATGTTTTTTTGCCGTCACCGCGAACGCGTCCGCGATAAGCCTTTTGAAGATCAATATCGAAATGAGAATCTGGGACCTGATCTACATAGTGGATATACGTATGTACTTTTCATGAGCCAAATGTTATATCCATAACTGTATTGAGGATTGCGCCGTGCAGGGACGTCTTTCAGGGCCGAATGCAAGACCTAAGCAGGCATCTAAACCTGACTTCGGCAATGGTCTCAACTTGGAATTGGATCGCTTAATCGTTTCGGCTAAGAAACGGATCCTGATTCCCGGTCTAATCGTTGTTTGCATTCTTATCTGGTTCAGCCTGTGCCGAGCTTTCTATGAAAGCTATTGGACCGGAACCGTGCATCGGGTGCAGACCGTCGATTTCAATATTCTGCATCACACGTTGCCTTCCACGCTTTCACAGTTAATTGTTTCCGGCCGCGACGACCAGATTCAAAAAGTGCTCGACTGCACCTATGGTCTGTTCGGCTTGGTAGTTACCGATGAGACCGGCACATCCATCCTTTATCAAACCGACAAAGTCTATCGACGCAAATCGTGGCAAAAACGGCTGACACCTGAAAATCTCAAACTCGAGAAAGAGCCGTTCGATTTGCTTACCGACCCGCCACCCGTGGGCGCCGCCTTCCAGCACACGTCGCCGCGTTCCGCCGCCGCCGTAAAAGTTGAAGGCGAGACGCAGCCCAGCCGTGTTCTCGGGCGTGTCTACTACATGCGTTCTTATCCGCCCACTTTGATGGAAGACCTCAACAATTTCCTCACCACAGGTTTTTGGGAATTATCCGGCTCGAAGCGCGGCTATCTCTTCATCACTTTGTCCAGCATTTTCTTCTGCCTGGTCGTTCTTCTGCTTATCTGGCTGAGACGTCGCGGCATCGAATTGAAAGAGAAAGAACTCGATCATATTCAAAACGAGCTGGAAATAAGGCAGCGTGCGCTTGCTCATCTATCGGGAGAACTGGCCAACCAGAAAACCAGAAAGGCCTGGTTGGAGAAAGAAGCCGAACAGTCTTACAAGCGTGCTCTCGGGCTGAAGCAATCGTTGGAGCGCTTGCGCGATTCGCTGGCGCTGGTAAGCGGCCAGCCGGTCACTCTTCAGCAGGCTGAAAATCTCGACCCGCAGCAATTAGTCAAAGTTCGCCCACCTGTTCATCCGCCCAGCGCTCTATTGGAAGAGATCGAATTGCTGATTCCGGCGCTTTCCGACAATGCCAAGGCGCTGCGTTCTCAAGCCGGGTTGCTGCAAGACTATTGTCAGATTCTGGAGAATCGCCAGGTTGAAATGCATCAACTTGTTGAGAATGCTTACAACAGGGCTCAGCAGGTTTCGGACCGCTTTATCGACATGCGGCCTGGCTCCACGGTCAATAATTGATTCTGCTCATTTCTCTTGATTTCGTCTTCTTTATGAGTAGTTAGCTGACTATAAGAGGGCCGTGATAAGCTAATTGCTGTGGGACTAACGCCGCCCGCATCCCGTCCTGTATACAAGACATAAGCGGGATGGGTAGGTGATTTAGCATGTAGCCCGCGCAATGCGAGCATTTTCTGGCCGCCTCACTTGCGAGTAACGGGAGATTCCCGGTGTTTAAGCCGGGAGGATAAGGAAGTAAATGAAACCAGCCTCCGGTAAGAAAATGACGCTGTCGCTGAATTCCCTGCAGGAATCGAGCAGCGAGCCCGTCTATCGCCGTGGTGTGCAGTATTACCGCCGCAAGAAAGTACTCAAGTACGAAGAAAGCGAGGGCGGCACAAAGATCGAGGCGCTGGTAATCGGCTCCGAGCCGCAGCCTTACAAGGTCAATGTTTCAATCGATTCCGAGGAAGTGTTCAAAGCTGAATGCTCCTGCCCTTATTTCGAAGAAGTTTGCAAACATTCGGTCGCCGTCATTCTCACGCACATAGCGCGGGGCAATCCCGGCATTCGTTTCGACCTGGCGGAAAACGATCGCGGTCGCGACAACCTGCAGGATCGGGCTCCCAAAGCCAAGGACATGCTGGATGATGCCAAAGGTCAGGAGCCTGAGCCTGACGAAGCTCGCCATCAGTTGGGCGTTCTTGTTCTGGAAAAACCGCTGGCGCTGATTGTCGGAACCGTGCCGCACGAGCGCCAGGGCAAAGTCAATATTTTGAAAGTGCCGCCTGAGTTTTTAAACGTTCTGGATCCCGAATCAAAAATCTACAGGCTGACTAAATATCTCACTCAATTGCCCCAGACAACTAAGGGTATTGCCGGTGGTCACCGCATACCGCGGGGTGATGAAGGTACGGTTATCGGTCATCTGAGCCTCTGCAGCAAGCTCGTCAATACTGCCGACGGCAGCGAAGTAGCGTTTTCCAGCAAAGTAATCAAACCGCAGGCGGTGATGTCTGAAACCGAAAGCGGCGAATTGCAATTGAAGTTGGAAGCCCTGGATGAAGAGGGCAATCGCCTCGAACATCCGGTGTTTTTCCTCGGTCAGAACAGTTGGGTGATGTCGAAAAACACTTTCTACAGCATTGATTTGAGCGCTATTCACAGGCTCTTCCAATTCTTTGATGCGCATGGACAGATGACCGTCAAACTGGAAATCGTGCCGAAATTCTTGGCAGTCGATTTGCCCATTTTGATGAAACGCATGGAGGTTCTTCTCGACGAAACTAATGCGCCTTTCCCTGTTGCAGTTACCGACGCGCCTAGAGTAGTCATTAAGCTTGGCGAGCGCAAAGGCGTGCCCACCGCTGCTATCGGCAGCGGCCCTAACGACGTGTCGTTGGAAGTCTCACTTTCTTTTGGATACGGCAGCCTTATTCTTCCGTCTCGCGATGAAACCAGTGCCGTGGAATCTGAACTCTACACCCGCACGATGTCTGAGTCCGGTCAAAGTGTTTGGGTCAAGCGGCAATGGGAGTTGGAGCACCAGGTGCGCCGCTTCCTCAGCAATTTGCAGCCGACACGCACGATAGCCGATCGTTTCTTCTTTGCCGATGAGGCTGCTTTAGACGCTCTCTATTACCTGTCTTCCGAGCAATGCCAGGATTGGGAAGTGGCAGGCATGGAAGCGCTGAAAAATTACAAAGTCCGCAAGGAACCGCTCAAGCTCAAAGCTATTTTGTCGCTTAAAAAAGACTCTTTCAAATTCGATTTCGATCTGGATTGCTCATCGAGTGGCGAAGTCATTCCATTTCCGCTCGTTATCGAAGCACTGTTCCGCAACCGCAATTATTTGAAGTTGTCGAACGGCGAGTGTGTCAGATTGCCGATGACCACGCTCTTGAGTTTGCTCAAGACCATCGGTCAAAGCAAAGACACTTCGCGCCCGCTTTATCAGGCTTTGCCAATCGCGCATGCATTGGAAACGCATGAAATCGAAATAGAGGCGGATGAAGGTTTCCAAAACTTCCTGCAGAAAATTCACAACTTCAGAGAACTCGAAGGCATCGAGTTGCCTGAATCCTTCAGCGGCGAGCTGCGGTCCTATCAGAAGGAAGGCTGCAACTGGCTGTCCTTCTTGCGTGAATACGGACTGGCTGGAATTCTTGCCGACGACATGGGTCTCGGTAAAACAGTTCAGGCGCTGGCGCTGCTTCTCGATCACCACAAAAACGGCAAGAAAATGCCATCATTGGTGGTGGCGCCGACATCGGTTGTTTATAACTGGCTCAGCGAAGCGGAACGCTTCACTCCCAAGCTGAAAAAGGCGCTCTTCCTCGGGCGTGATCGTGGCGAGCTGTTGAAGACGCTGCAAAAAGACAATGCCAAAAAACCCGATGTAATCTTCACCACATACGGTATCATCCGCCGCGATTATGAAACGCTCAAAGATTTGCAGTTCGAGTTTCTCATCCTCGACGAAGCGCAGAACATCAAGAATCCCGATTCGGTTGGCGCAGTTGCGGCCAAGAGTTTGAAATCTTTCCACCGTCTGGCCCTTTCCGGTACGCCTGTGGAAAACAGGTTGAAAGAATTGTGGTCGCTCTTCGATTTCTTAATGCCGGATTTCTTGAGTTCTTACAAAGACTTCAACGAAACATTTGAACGTCCCATTGAAGCCGGTCTCGATGGCGCCGGACAAAAACTGAGAAAGATCGTTCACCCGTTCATATTGAGAAGGCTCAAGAGCCAGGTCGAAAAGGAATTGCCGGACCGCACCGACATCATTCATCTTTGCGAACTGGAAGACGATCAACGCT
>JADYYD010000482.1 GCA_020853845.1 Candidatus Melainabacteria bacterium | reverse complement strand
CCGCAGTCCTTCTTGCAGGCGCAGGAGCGCTTGCAGTCGGCACCGCAGTGACAGGTGCAGCCATGCTCGTCCGGAAGTCCGCGACCGGGTTTCTGCCTTACCGTCATCTTCACGTCCACGGTCAGCTCGTGCTCGCGGGGCGGGCACTCGCTGCCGTCATCGGCTTTTCCGCCGGTGTTGACGGTCATCGACAGTTTGGCTTCCGCCTCTTTGTGCGCCGTGGTGCCCACATTGCCCATGCGCGAAAGCGCTTCCTCCGTGCCGATCTTGCCGAACGTCTCGAGGATGCGGCGATACTCGGCATCACGCGCCTCGTCGCTCATCCCCGACTCGCAACCCTCCTTGGTGGGCGGATTGGAGCCGGTGTCGGTATCCGTATCGGTGTCCGTGTCCGGCTCGGGGTCCGGTTGCGGCGTCGGAGCGGGCGTGGGAGTCGGCTGCGGCGTCGGCGTCGGCTCATCGCCTTCGTCGGCGCATCCGCAGCCATCGTCCTTCCGACCAGCGCACTGCGCATGCCGAAGCCGATTGGCTTCGCGCGCCTGCTTCAGACACTCTTCGACCTGCAAACGCAGTTCGTCGAGCGTGCCCGAGTTGTCGATCACGCGATCGGCCAACTCAGCCTTCTTCTCCTGCGGCATCTGCGCGGCGATGCGTGCGCGCGCCTGTGCCTCGTCCATGCCCTTGCGAGTCGCGTCCGCCACAAGGCGTTCGACTTGCAGCGCCGGGTCGATGACCAGGCACCAGGTCTCGTGGTATTCGCCGACGAGATTGGACTCGAAAAGAAGGGGCACCAGAGCCGCGACCACAGGCGAGTTGGAAGACTTCAGTCGCTCGCGGGTGACGCGGCGAATCTCCGGATGGAGAATTGCTTCCAGTTGCTTGCGGGCATCGGGCTTGTCCGGTGCGAAAACGATAGCGGCCAACTTTTGCCTGTTGATGGGGCCGCCGGGGGCGTCGACCAGGTCGTTGCCGAAACAGGCAAGAACGCGGTCGTACGCTGGATTGGGGGAGTTCAGAAGCTCATGCGTGACGTGGTCGGTGTCGATAACAGGCACACCGAGTTGCGCCAGCATTTTGCCCATAGTCGATTTGCCGGCACCGATCGACGATGTGATGCCGATTCGATAGGGGCCAGTGCAGTCAGTGCTGCGCAAGCCGCCTTTACCAGCATTCGACAGATGCTTGTCATTTGCGTTCATACTGGATTTCTCCATGCAGTTAGGAGCAACAGAAAGTGCGCCCCCTGTGAGCTATAGAAAAGCTCAAAAGAAGCGCGCGTCCTGATTGCTATTTAGTTCAGAAGCTTGAGACGGAGATTTAACGAGTGGAGATAGAGATGAAATGAAAACTTGAAAAACCTAGCCAATATGAGGTTTTGAATTCAAGAGGATTAAAAAACGTTTTGGCTTATAGCTAAGCGCGAGTTAAGACTGGCGCGAACACTCGGTCTCACTGAGTTCTGGCTCTCAGTTACAGGGCTGTGCGGGTCACGCGAGCAACACCCACGCTATCCGCGCCACCTGTTTCGCGCTTGATAAGCGGCTGCACATGTGAATATCCGGTGAATGCCGGTGAACGCTCGTTCAGAAAACCGCAGTCGGGTAGTAGAGGTCAATCCATCGGCAGGTGAAGAAAACCGCCAAAACGAGCGCAAAGACAAGCAAGAACCAATCAAGAAAAGTCATGCGCTCGGGATCTAGCACTTGGTCACCTGTTTTGCCAATGTGTTCTCAGCCGTTTACCGGATGTTCCTGAGAACAGTTTATGCCGGTATAATCTGTTTTTCGTACTAGCGGGGTGCTTGTTTCGGCTGGCGCTCCTGAAACTGTAATAGGTGATTACAATCCATGGGCAATGCTCCCCAGCTACTCGGTATTTTACTCTGTGAGCGCGTTTTGCAGGATGTCTTGCGTCGAGATGCCATTTCGCTGATTAACATTCACAACGGCATCAGCTCTCAGTCTTTCCCGACTCTCATACCTTTGCTTTACGCGTTCGCGCAACTTTCTGCCTCCTCCAGTCAATTCAGATATCAATTCAAAGTGCTCGATTCGCGAGGCACCGTTATCACTGCTTCTCCTGTGGCTCAGGTAGAACCGCTCACCAACGGCGAAAGCACGCACAAAGTCATGAGCGCATTTACCGGACTGATCTTTCCTTCCGAAGGTTCTTATCGAGTTACTCTGGAAGTCGAAGACAGAGAAATCGGCAGCCTGCCTTTCCAGGTCGTAAAAATCGCTCAGACCGAGACGGCAAACGCTTAAAACTTGACCTGTGGTTTTGCAGTCTTCGGTTTGTCCGTTTTGCCTTCCGCTTTGGGTGGTGAAACAGCCTTAGTGTGCGCCTTGACCGGAAGTTTGCTCAACGCTTTAACTTCTTCGGCTTGGGGATAGTAGTGGCGCAATTGCTCGGCCACCAACTTGGCTTCGTTGGTTTTTCCGGCGGCAGTTGCCAGTCTGTATTTCGCCCACAGCCCGGCCCAATTTGTCGGTTCGAGTGTAAGTGCTTGATTCAACACTTTTTCAGCCATGTCGATGTGATTGAGCTGTACGAGAATTAAACCGGCTGCCACCATCACCAGTGGCTCGGCAATGCCGAGTTTTGCCGCCGCTCCCAGTGTTTTGCGCGAGGCTACGAAATCTTCTTGAGACTTTGCATGTTTCAGTCTGGCCATGCTCATCAGCGATGCGACTTGCGCTTGCACTTTGGCCTCGCCCGTGCTTTCGGCCAGTTTCATCGCATCGTCGAAACGCTTGAGGGCGATTTCCTTGCCTTCGGTATCGTTTTTGGCTGCGGCGACATCCCACTCCAGTGCAGCAGCACTGGCTTTTGCCAGGGCTTGGATGTTTGGAAAACCACCGTCTTTTGCTTCTTCGGCCAGGCGCAGAAAATCTTTGATACTGCCTGCGGTATCGGGTTTAACTAACTGTTTCTGTTGGATTGCTTCGATGCGTGCCGTAAGCTCGTTTGCCTTGCGCTTCTCCGGAGTCGTTTCCAGAAGCAGCCTTTGTCCTCTGTAATCGACCGTCATTCTGTAGCGGCTCCAAAATGGATTGCCGAGAACAGCTAATTTAGTCCCGCCTGAGAATATTCCGGCTGGAACCGCGGCGTTCTGCGATGCCACTGAGAATACCGGATTATTGACGGTGATATCGCCGAGCTTGATGTTTTTAAAACGCACGGAGCTGGTTTTGATGCGCCTTCCATCCAATCCGAGAACATCGCCCATCGGCAGAAGAGAGGTTGGCAAAATCGATTTGACTACGCTTTCGGAAATATTGTTGAAGGCAGCTCCGGTATCCACGAGGCAGGTCACCGGAACGGCACCATCTATGATACCGTCAACGGCCAGTCCGGACACGCCGAGAGCCGGTTTTGTCTTCACTACTTCGACATTGCGAAGATCGGGTGTGCTAGCCGGATCGCGCAGGGTGAGCTGCTTTTTCTCGTAGTCGAATGTGATTAAAAACCGCTTCAAAACATTAGCGCCCAGAAGCCCTGCCGGTCGTGCTCCGATTAAGTGATCGAAGCTGGCCAGGCTGGTTACTGCTACCGGAACATTTGTGAGTGACACTTCGCCGATCGCCATTTTATCCAGGTTCATGTAATTCATTGAAACGCTTCCGGCGCCTGTGGTCATGGCGATATTGGAAGGTTTGAACTTGCCGAGAGTGCCGGCCACTTCTTGATCGAGAATGCTTTGAGTGGCGCCCGTATCGACCAGAAATCGCAAAGTTTGACTGTTGTTGACGGTGACGCGCACTACGACTTCATTGGACAAATACTCGAATGGAATTGTGACTGGTCCTTCTTTCAGTCTGGCAATCGGTTTTTCCGTAGGAATGCTGAAGATAGAGTCGTCGGCGTCGCTGGGCACAATCGATTTGATATCCGTCTCTGCAGATTTTTTCTCGCCGCTGAATTCAGTAATGCGGTAGGGCATGACGGAGCCCATGATTGGGCGATTGTCGGCATACTCGCAAATTTTTACGGCGGACACGCCTTGCTCGAGATCTGTTCCCACGTATTCGCTGCGTGCGATCAAATGCGTTTCATCGTCAGCATAAAACGTTGATGGTTTGCCGTCGTCGGCGTAGATCTTCAAGCCGGTGCAAGGGCGTCCGGCTATTTCGCGCCGGTCGGCGGGCTCGATTTTCGTGCCGTCCTCACCCAGCTTCAAAAGCAAAACCATGCCGTGTTTTACTTCCTCGACAATTCGCTGCGTGGTAGTTTCATCGGCAGGAAAAACATGCTCGCCCTGCTGAATCCAGCATTGCTTGCCATCATATCCGGTGACCATCGGCTGGCCCATGAGTTCGATTTTCGAGCGCAGCATTTCGCCTTTGGAAATCGTCTCCGTTTCAAAAGTGTTGCAGGCACCGGATATTGTCGAAAATTGTTTCAAATCGCCGACACTTTTGAATGCCATCGCATCCAGCTCTTTCATTTTTTTGTAGCCGCCGTAGGCTTCCAAAATTTGTGCGGAGAGTTGTTTTGCATCTATCGGCGCGTGACTTTCGCTCTTTGCTGAATCGGCGCGGTCAGCCGTTTTGGCCTGCGACAAAATCGGGCAAATCGGGTTGAGCAAAGCTGCGAGCGACACCAGAGTAAGCGCTCGCCGGATACGGTCGTTGAACATCAAAATCTCACCTTTTTTCTCGCGCCTGAATTTTTCGACTCGGACTTTTTACTTGGACTTTTTTCTTGTTTTTTACTTGGATTTTTTGTTTGGACTTTTAATAGGAATGCCGGAGCCAAAACGCTTGATGTCAAGATTCCCGGCTCCCCGCAGATCTCTATCGATATACTGTCATATTTGCATTAGTTATATGTACACTTGCCGAATTGGAAAGACTTTCTACCGGCAAGGTGCTATAGTGCCGTGAGTACAAATTGTAATCACGCAACTACAAATGGCTGAAAAGACAACAAACATAAGCCTTCGCATCCCGGAAGAGTATAGAAAACGCCTCCAGCTTCAAGCTGACAAGAAGGGCATAAGTTTCAACGCTCATCTGTTGCGAGTTATGGAGATTCATTTGATGAGCTCCGGCTTTGGTCCAGCCTCGCTGACATCCGCATCGGGTCGGCTTTTCCAGATTCGTTGCGAGCCATATCTTGACAACGTTGATGAAACAACTTGGGCTTTCTTCATCGATGAGCCGAAGTTTGAAAAGGAAAGAGCCTACTATTTGATCGGAATTGGGCGAACTATTCTTCGCGATTGGCAAGTGAAGGATAAGGCTCAAGTGTCTAAAGAGGTCGGTTTGGCGTTGCTCAACTACTACAATAGACGCGGCATGGAAGCCGATCGCCTGGTTTTCAACCAGTACCCTGGCACTGAGAACGACGGGCGCCGTGTTTTGCAGGTCGCCGAAGTGCCGGAAACGCTCGAGCAATTGTTGGACGCGCTCATGACCGACAAATGGGTAGACAAATTTGTCAGTCAAGATGAAAAGAGTCAGGACATTCGCAGAGGCCGCCCGGAATCAGCGCTCTATCGCTGATCAAAGATAGAGAACGACAAAGCCACAGGAAGGACCCGAGTAAAGATGTTGGAATTTATTGCCGTATTCGCAGTCAGTTATGTGTTGCACGCCTGTGGAATCACAATTGGCTACCATCGACTGCTTTCGCATCGGGCGTTCACTTGCCCGAAGCCGGTCGAGTATTTCTGGGTTTTCCTCGGGCTTCTGGCATTCGAGGGCTCTCCCATCTGGTGGGCGACTATTCACCGCGCGCATCATCGCTATACTGATACGGACAAAGATCCGCACTCTCCGCGCAACGGCATGATGTATGCGCTGACCGGTTGGCTGGCCGAGAAAGAATATCTTCCCCATCTCGATCCGCACAAACAGTGCAAAGATCTGCTCAAAGACCCGATTTACAGATTTATGGAATGCGGCGGCAACATCCCTGCCGGCCACGCTCTTTCGTTCGTCATCGGCTTCGGATTCCGCGCCGTTCTCTGGGCGCTTTTCGGATGGCAGGTGGCGCTGGCCAGCTTGCTTGCCGGATTTGCAGTTATGGGCATTCCCCTCATGTTGAACGTTGTTTGCCATTTGCCTTCCTGGGGCTATAAAACCTACGCAGGTGATGACGACAGCGTAAACGTCTGGTGGGTCGGGCTTCTGGCAATGGGCGAAGGCTGGCACAACAACCACCACGCTGCTCCTGGCTCGGCCAGAACCGGCATGCTGCCCTGGGAATTCGATCTTTCCTGGTTGATTATTCAAGCTATGCACAAGGTCCGGCTCGTTACCCGCATGAATGTCGCCACGCACTACCAGCTTTTCCGCGCTTCGATGAAGCGTCAGGTTGCTCAGGCGCGCGCCGGCAAAGCGCCCACGCACAGACTCTACGAAGTCGGCTCCCGCAAGCGCAAGCGGGCTCGCGTCAAGGCGTCCTGACCGGGTTTCGACCCTGCTGGATCCTGCTGGATTTCCAAGATTGAGAAACGACCCGCTGCAAACGGGTCGTTTTTTTAGCGTTTTTTGCTTTGCCGGGTTTTGAGACAGGTTCGCTTGAGATTGAGCAAATGCTTTGTTGCAAGACCTTTCCAAACTGGCGCTTGTAATGGACAATAGGCGCTTGCGCCAGAAGAAATTGCCGGTCGGGTGCAGACCGGTGTTGCCGGGGGTATTTCGTTTTGGAAAGTGCGATTTCGCCTGTGAAAACACAAGTGCTGGAGTGCGTTGATGCCGTGCGCTTGTGGCGCCGCAATGCCACCGTCAAAGGCGAACGCGTCGGCTTCGTGCCCACTATGGGCGCCTTGCATGAAGGGCATCTTTCGCTGATGCGCGCTGCGCGCAATGAATGCGACCGAGTCGTAGCGTCGATTTTTGTCAATCCGCTGCAATTCGCTCCTCATGAAGATTTCGGCAAGTATCCGCGGACATTTCAGAGAGATCTGGAACTGATGAGCGCAGAGGGCGTGGATGCTGTTTTCTATCCGAATGAAAAAGAAATGTATCCGGAAGGTCGAGAGTCGGTGACCAGAGTGGTTCCACCTTGCGAACTGGCGGATTGTCTGGAAGGGCACTTCCGTCCGGGTTTTTTCACCGGCGTTGCTACCGTGGTCGCGAAACTTTTCAATATTGTCTTGCCGGAGGCGGCATTTTTCGGCGAGAAAGATTATCAGCAATTGCTGGTGGTTAAACGCATGGTCGGCGATCTCAATTTGCCCATTCAAGTGACGCCGGTGGCGACTGTGCGCGAGGCAGACGGGCTGGCGCTGAGCAGCCGCAATGTTTATCTATCCGAGGAGGAAAGAAAGATCGCGCCGATGCTCAATCGCACTTTGAACTTTGTCAAAGATGCGGCGCAATCGGGACAACTCAGTTTGGAAGCGGCTTTGGAAAAAGGCCGGGCCGATTTGAAAGCCTTGCCGGATGTCGAACTGCAATATCTTGAAGCCAGGCAAGCAGATACTTTCCAGCCTGCAGCGCAATTCGAATTGCCGATGGTGGTTGTGCTGGCGGCAAAATTGAAGAACGTTCGCTTAATAGATAATGTCGTAGTCCGCTAGCTTTTTTGTTTTGAGAATTCGATATTCATGGTTGAAATTCATTCGCTTGCCGTGATTGGTCCCGGAAAAGTGGGGACTGCTGTGGCTTTTGCAGCGCGTCGAGCAGGCGTGCGCGAAATTTATCTGGGCGGACGGCATCAAGACAGGACAGAGGCTGCCGCGAAACTTGTTGAAGGCGCGAAGGCCTGGCGCGTTGCGGAAGCGGCTAATCATGCGGAACTCGTTTTGATCTGCGTGAGCGACGATCAGATTGCGCTCGTTGCAAAACAGTTGGCGCAAGAGGAGGCATTTCGAAAAGGCGCTGTGGTAGCGCATCTGAGCGGTGCTCTTGATAGTGAAGTTTTGCAGCCTGCTGTTGAATTATGCGGAGCTTTGACAGCTTCCGCGCATCCTTTGAAAACCTTTCCTTCCGTCGCCGCAGCAATTGCCGAAGAGCCGGGCACACACTGGTTCTTGGAAGGAGACAGCGAGGCTGTAAAAACGATTTCGGCCTTTGTCGAACGGCTGGGAGATTTTCCTCATGCCATCACCCGCGAAGGCAAAGCGATATATCATGCCGCTTCCGTCGTTGCTTGCAATTATCTGACGACCCTGATGGATACGGCTCTTGAAATGATGGAGCAGGCTGACATCGACAGAGACATAGCCTGGGCGGCATTGAAACCGCTGGTGTTCCGCACTATGGAGAATATCGACAAAATGGGACCGGAGGCGGCTCTCACGGGTCCCATAGCGCGCGCGGACGAGGGTACGGTACTGAAGCACGTGACGGCGCTGCAAAATTCACCTGCGTCGCAGAGAATGCTTTATGTTGCTCTGGCCCTTAAAACTGTCGAATTGGCCAGGCGCAAAGGCAGTATCGACGAAGGTGCTGCAACAAAAATCTCTGAAAAATTGGGGCAAATGTTTTAACAATTTCTCTTTGCGTTTCATTAAACGCGACATTAATGAGAGCGCCAGCCCGTCAGCGTTTATAAAGAATCAAGATTTGCTCTTTCGTTTTTTTACGAGAGTCTACAAACGTCAAAATAATGCGATTTCATTGCATATTTGCGACATATTCATTGAAAACGGCTTGGCCACTTCATTTGAAAAGATGAAACGCGAAAATTTGCATGTGCGGAAAAATTCTTAGCGCTGCGTAATTTGATCTTTTGTATATGCGCTCTGGGGCGTCTTTGGCGCCTCTTAGAGGGTGGTTGATTTATGTGCGCATGGGCCGTTTTTATCACGGCGGGAAATTACAAATGAGGTTAAACCTTGCCGGAAGGGGTTGTCATCCGATTTAGACGCGACTACCATTGTGGAGTTAAGCGCGATGTTTCATTGCCATGCATTAAATGAGTACCGGCCTGGTTGCGGGCCGTGTGCCGGTTTCACTGCGCTTGATTGAAAGTTTCACTGTTCTTCGAAGAAGCTAGATAAGAGGGGTAACAATGCTGGTCTCGATGCCTAATACAGCGAGCAGCACTGGCAGTGCAGGCAGTGTTTCTGCGCATCCACAGGCTTTCGTGCAGGAGCTGGCCAAGGCGGCCTTTGCACCGGCGCCGGCTCCTGTCTCGACACGCATGAGCGTGCTTGTAGACGGTGATTCTGCCCTGGCCGTATCTTGCTTGCTTGCACAAAATGGTCATTCCGTGCGTGTCTGCGCCCACGGCAAAGCGGGAGCGATTCCGGCTGAATACGAGATCAGAACACGCAAAGCCAGCGTTGGCAGTTTCCGCGGGCGTGTTCCTAATACAAAAGTAGAAACAGATTTGGAGACGGTATTTTACGAATCCGATGCCATCATAATTTCCAGTCCTGCCACTGAGTATGGTGCCCTGGCTGAAAAGATCGTTGCTTTTCTTCGTCATCAACAAACCATTTTGCTCGTCAACGCACCGCTCGGTGCAGGTATGCAATTCGCTCATGCCGTCAAGAAATGCGGCGCCGATCTGCAGCTCAATATCCTGGAGATGGGCACACTTTTCGACTGCGCGAAAGTGGAAGCCGGCGTGCTCCTCATCACCGGTTTGCGAGAGAATGTCAGCGTTTCGGCCAACAAGCGCAATGAAATGCGGCGGGGGCTTTATGTCGCCAACGCTGTGGCAAAAGGTCTAGTCCCGTCTTCCAATTCGATCGAGCGCGGTCTTTCCGACGTCGAGCGGATGCTCAGGCCGACGCTGCTTGTGGCAGGCATGCTTGGCGGAAGAGATGTTTCTCTTGACAATATTCAAGCATGGCTGAACCCTTCGCTTGTTTCCATCGTTGCCCGCCTGGACGCTGAAATACAGGCTCTCGCCCGGGTTTTCAAGTGTGTTGTTCCTTCCTTCTCGCGAGCTCTGCGAGAGTTTGCGATACTCGACAATCAAGGTGATCCGGTTGTGGAAAAGGGCTTGCCTCAAGAGCTGGAGCCGCTTTTGCTGCACATGGGCCAGAGCATGTTTGATACCGCGGATGGGGTTGACCTATCGACGGTCAGTCAGTTCATCAAGCGTGACATTGTCGAAACCCTGATGCTGATTGCAGATTTCGCCCGTCTGGCAAGATGTCAAATGCCTGTTTTGCAAAGTGTGATTCAGTTGGGCGAGGTTATTCTCGCCAGCGAAATGACCAGCGAGTTCGCCAAGAACGGCCGCAGTCTCGAAGACCTGGGGCTGGTGGGCTTTGACACGAACGAAATCGTGGAACTGTTCAACGCTTAGAGCGTGACGCTGAGTGATGCTTAGAGCGTGAGGCTGCACGAGACCTCAAACACAGACTGGGCATCGCTTAAGTCGGCCATTTGCGTCACAACTTGCGCCAGCTTGCTATCCGTTGCGTCGAACGGCTGAAATTCCCGGTTTCTGGGCGTTTTTACTACTTTGCGGGTAGAGCTCTTTTAGATCTTTGGTTTTCAAGGTGATTGAACCGTGATAGCTGAAGCTAATAGCCTAAGGAAGTTTTGCTGCCAAATATTTCTCCAGGAGTCTCTTCGACCTAGTTCTTTGATTTAAGCCCCTGTTTCCCACACAGGTCTTTATCTTGTCCCTTGCGGGATATGAACTGGTTCAGGAGTGCTTCAGCTTCTGGATTTTTCGGAAACGAGAGATTTGGTTCGAAACTCTGAAAGTTCTGGTGTTGTTCAGGCATTGCGATCGCGCGACCGAAACGGTTGTGCGTGCGTCCGCAGTGCATGAACTTGGATTTGCTCAGATCGCCGACCCCATGGTTCGCGCTCGAATGCCAGTCCCGCACCACAAAAATAACAACTGCCGACTTTGAGTCGTGCAAGGAATCCCACTATGGTCAAATTCATATCACCGGATGTCCTTGAACGTCTGGGCTACAGTCCGCTGCACCTTGTTTCCGACGAGGAAATCTGGGAGCACCTGATCACGCCCATGACGAAGGGACTCCTCGGGAAGGTGATCCGCAAGGATCCTCCCAAACTGATGGAGACCGTTGCCGGAAAATTTCCTGGCGACGAGGTGTCGAACCTCAACAACCACCTGCTCTACGGTGGTCAGTCTGGCTTCGTTCGATACCCCTATCTGCACACCTTCTGGAAGACTCGACACGGCGCGGTCGTCATCAAACGCGATCGTCTCAAGTTCGAAGTCCTCTGCTGGTCCGGCGATGTCGAAAAGAATCGCGGTGAGCTGATTTACAAAGCCGGTCTGCGTGATCGTCGTTACGACGGTACCATTCAGGCGAACGACAGTGCTCTGCTCGAATTTCCGTACGACGACCCTGTGCTCAACCGCCGGATCGCTCCCGACTTGAAGTCGATCGAGCTGTCCGTTTACGGTTTTATGCCCGGGTCGAAGATTTCGGATGGTGACGGAGACCTCGAGTTCGAGAGCTTCATTCAGCAGCCCTACCAGTTCCTTGACCGTCCCGCGAAATTCGTGGAGCTGTTCAAGCGAGCCTGGAAAGGTCGCCGAGCTCCCGGTCAGGTCGGTAAGCCGATCGACGACATCAGTGAAGATGTGCTTTCCGCCTTTGAACAGATAGCAGCGAAGTATGGCTTCGACATGATCGAAGCTGCTCCGAGCCACTATCACGTCGCCAAATGGGTGCTCAACAACGGGTATCTGTTTGCGTCCGCCGAGGACAAAGCGACGTTCAACGGCTTTTCCGAGGGACTGGAGCGCATCCGCGCTTCGGGCACGCCCCTGACTCGCCAACAGCAGTCGTGGGTGTGCGTGGTTCAAAGCCTCAAGCCGGCCGAATTGATCCCTCAGGAGCTCCAGCTTCCGGGATTGATCTGGCCTCAAGACAATATCAGCAAGCGCTGCCTCTGGCTGTACAAGCCAATCTCCGAGGCGGCGAAGGCGCTGAAACTTTCGTAGCTGGTTTTTACTTTCTTCATCGCATAGAGGCATTGCTTGCGTTTCTTCATGGGACGCGGGCGGTGCTGAACTTCGCTCAGGCAGACGCTCTCGTGGTCTCTGCCTGGCAAAGAAATCTATAGGAGACCCCCTATGACCAATGCATTTCCCTCTCAGAACTTTACCGAAATGCTTGGCATTACACCGATCTCGCTGGTCTCCGACCAGCAGATTTGGGACGAGCTCCTGACACCGCAGGTGAAGGCATTCCTTGGACCAATCCAGGGTGAGCCGACCGTGCGTGTCCAGGAGACCGTCGCAGGTGAGTTTCCCGGCGATGAGGTCACCAATTTGAACGGACACCTCCTGTACGGAAAGCCTGGCTTCGTCCGGTTCCCGTACATTCAGACCGTCTATCGCACCAAGTATGGGTGCGTGATCATCAAGCGTGACGGTTTGAAGTTCAAAGTGACTGCCTGGGTTGGCAAGCGTGGAAAGCAGGAGCTCATTCTTCGAGCTTCGCTGCGTGACCGGCGTTTCGACGGGACGAAGAGGGCTGACGACACGTCGCTCCTCGACTTCACGTACGCGGACGCCATCAACGCGCCCCTGATGAAGGACGGCAAGCCGATCGACGCTAAGTCGGTCGAGCTGTCCATCTACGCTTTCATGCCTGGATCCAAGATTTCCTCGACGTGCGGGGACAACTCTTTCGAAGAGTTCGTCCGCAATCCGTACACCTTCCTTGACCGTCCGAAGCTGTTCATCAAACACTTCCGGAAGGCTTGGAAGACCGAGCGATCTCCGGGTCAGGTCGCCAACTCAATCCCCGACGTGTCCGGTATTGTGCCCGCGGTGTTCGAAAAGTTCGCTATCGACGCCGGGTACGATTTCATCGAGAACTCCTCGAGCCACTACCACATCGCCATGTGGGGTGTTTCGCTGGGGTACCGGTACACAGCTCCTGAGCACGCCAAGGTCCTGGCTGCCTTCACTGCTGGAATCAAGCAGTTGAAGGACAGCGGGATCGAACTGACGCGGCCTCAGGAGTCGTGGGTATGCGTCCTGCAGAGTCTGCCCAAAGAACTTCTCCCGAAGGACCTCAAGGTTTACGACCTGAACGGTCCGGTTTGGCCACAGGACAACATCGGTCCTTCCAACCTGTGGATGAATAAGCCGCTCAGCGAGCGGGGCAAGCAGCTTCTGCCAGAGTGACACTACCCGGTGGGTGCCTAAAGCATCCAACCACCGACGCTCAGTGTAATGCGTCACCTCGATTCTTCGAGGTATCAAAAACGGCTTGCAGCCTGAATTTGCAAGTCGTCTCAAATTTCATTCGTACCGGGTCTCCTTCAGGCGGACGACCCGGTACTTCTTTTTGGGTATTGCTTTACTAGTGGACGTAATAGAGAAGAAGTTTGTAATTTTCGGTTTTTGGCTGGTTGTAGTGGTGGCCTGAACTGATGGTCGTTTTCTAGAATTTGCATGTGTCAAGAACAGCGCCACAACTGCTAACGAAAGAGCTTCTCGAGCAAATCTATGCTGAGGTTGAGGCTAGGGTCGATGCGAAGTATCGAGACAGGATTGAGCGCCTGGAGCGCGAAGTAGAGCAATGGAAGGAAGAGGCGCGCATTTGGAAAGCGCGATACTTTAAGGAGCAAGAGAAATCTCGCAAGTTAGAAGGGCAGCTCTCTCTTGCCCGCAAAGAAATCAAAGAGCTCAAGGAGGTCATTCAGAAGCAGAAGACTCGCATCATTGAGCTGGAAAAGGTCGTGCATGGGCGAACAACAGAGGTGAGCAAGGCACCTAATGCTGAGGTTGAGCGACCGGAGAAGAGGTCCAAAGGAAGGCAAAACGGGGCAAAGGGATACGGAAGGAAGAAGCGATCAAATCTTGATACTGTCGAGAAAATTCATCAGTTTGAAGGCAGTGATCTAGTCTGCGCGTGTTGTGGGTTGCCGTTTGAAGATGCGGGCGAGAAGAGGAGCGAGGAAATCGATGTTAGCGTCAGCGTAACGATCATTCGACACAGGCGAAAGACTGTGCGTAGAACTTGCAAATGCCCAGGCACACCGGTAATCAAAACCCCTCCGGCTTCTGCAAAATTGTTCAAGGGAAGTGCCTACTCAGTGGGATTTTGGCACCATGCAATTTTCGAGAAATACCATTTGCAGCGCCCAACCAGCCGCACCTGCAGCTTATTTCTCTCGTACGGATTGGATGTTGGACCAAGTGTTATCGTCAATGGACTAAAGCGACTGCATGAAGCAAGAGTGTTCAAGCCACTTTTAGAAACGATTACTGAGCGCGTCAAACGTTCCACCAGGCAACAGAAAGACGAAACCGGCTGGAAGATATTCCAGGAGATTGAAGGAAAGGAAGGATATCAGCACTGGCTTTGGGTCACGCGAACAGAGGATTGCTGTCTATTTCAAATGGATCCATCTCGCTCACGCGAAGCGGCCAAAAGAACAATTGGTGATGGTCCAGTAATTGTCACGAGCGACATGCTGAAGGTGTACGACAATTTAGGCGACAATGTCACAAACAGTTGGTGCTGGGCTCATGTCCGGCGGTACCTGTTAAAGCTGGGTACAAGGCCGAAACTAGCCAAGTCCGCTAACGAATGGGTTTCCAAAGTGGACTGGCTGTATCACTGCAATAATCAGCGCTTAGCCGCCGGCAGCGAAAAGGAGTTTCAACTTCACGACTCGGAGCTAAGAAGGTCGATTGGCCAGTTCGAACGCCTGGCCAAGAACAATGCCAAACGTCACAAGGATCCAGAAGCACAAAAGGTTTTTACCATGATTGCCGAACATTGGGACGGGTTGGCACTATTCGTTGAATATCCCGCTGTCCCAATGGACAACAATCTCAGTGAACAAGCATTGCGCAATGCAGTCGTGGGCAGAAAATGCTACTACGGAAGCGGATCTTGTTGGAGCGGAGACCTGGCGGCTGACCTGTTTACCATTTTCACCACCCTTGAAATGAACGGCATCAATCCCAGAACATGGCTCTTCGAATACCTCACCGCTGTCGCAAAAAATGGTGGACGCGCTCCTCCTGAAGCCCTCGATTTCTTGCCCTGGAACTCACCACCTGCCAATCTGTTATCCGAGTAAGGACGACCGATACGTCCACCACTGACCGTTTACCTTTTTGGGGGTGGAAAACGACAAAAGATAGTAGAAACAAATTGAATGCATTAGGAAAGTTCCGCATTGCTTCACCAATTTTCTTACCGCATTGCCTCACCAGTTTTGTTACCCGGTAAGTTTTTTTGCTTCTGCAACCGATTAGAAAAATTCGAATTTTTCTAATCGGTTGTAAGTCTGGAAATGCCGATAGAATGGCAGTTTTGTGATTTTCGAGCCGCATGCTGCTTGCCCTGTAATTTTGATGATCCTGACTGGCTGACGCTTTCCGGCTCCGCATCTCATTAGAAAAATTCGAAAAAATCTAACCCAGTTCAAAGAACAAATATGTGAGTATGCAAGTTCCCCCCGGCGGTGGTGGGACCGGCGCAGGTGGTGGCAAGGCGCTGGTCGAAGGCTGGTCAAAGGCTGGTCAAAGGCTATTACTGTTATTCAACTGCGATCACTTCGTCGTCGGCGATAACGAAGATCTTCTCGTTCTCTTCAGGCTCTATCTCTGCGCATCCGGTAAAGCTTCCAAAGGCGGGCAGAATTCCGACCTTATCTCCGAATGAGAAACAGGGGAGTCGCAAACCCTTTTGTCCTCGACCGGAGAGGCGCACTGCAGGATGTGTATGGCCGCACAAAACGTAGTGTGCTTTTTCCGGTTTGGGGTGATGCTTGAGGGCAAACGGACCCAGAATATGCGCTTCTTCGACGATGTCGAGGCGCATCGAATTGGTGATGTTTGACACTTTCTTGTCGTGATTTCCCCGCACAAGCGTCATGTGTACTGAGTCGTGCCTCTCTCTCCAAGCCAGTATCAGCGCACACACTCTATCTGTGAGACCGCGTTTGTTATGGACGAGATCTCCGAGGAAAATCAGATTCTCCGCGCCGCATTTCATGATCATTTCGGAGAGTGTTTGCAAATCTTTTTCGGTTGTTCCTGCTGGAACCGCAATGCTGTGAGCGCGGAAGGCGGCAGCTTTGCCCAGGTGAACATCAGCAACCAAGAGGGTTTTGCGAGCCGGCCAAAACATTCCGCGCTGCGGAAGCAAGAGAAAGTTTTCTCCCTGCAAAGCAAATTCGACGCATCCGCTGATTTTTGTCTCCATCATGACACCTTCGAATCCACCTTCTCTTTCTCCTTCTCTTTCTCTTTCTCTTTTTCAGCCATTTTGAGAGTGGTGCGTTTTTCCGGCTTATGTTTTGGAAGCTTTCGCAGCGCCACTTGCATGCGTGCGACTCTTTCGGCAATGGTTTCGGAACTGACCTTCCCGCGCCATGCTTCAACAAGCAACGGCAACCCGAGCGGCGACGCGCGCTCGACTTCGACTGCCAAAATACGGCTCTCTGAGAGCCTTTGCATCGCGGCACGCAGTCTGCTTTCTTCCAATTGTTGTTCCAAGACTTCTCGTTGAGCCTGATGCAAAAGCAAATTTTCCGGGTCGTATTCTTTGAAAACATCGAATAACAAACCGCTGGAAACCTGCACTTGTCTGCTTGTTTTTGATTTGCCCGGATAGCCCGAGAAAACCAAACCGGCAACGCGAGCGATTTCACGAAATCTCCGGCGCGCCATCTCCGATGCATTCATGCTGCTGAGAATGTCGTCTGCGAGATTTTCCGGGTTGAAGAGGTCGTGCTCTTTAAGCATGGCGATTGGGATATCTACGTTGGAGACGAGTTCCAAACCATAGTCATTGATGGAGATGCTGAAGGTTGCTTTTACCAGCCTCGAGATTCTGTACGCGAGCAATGCTGCCAAACCTTCGTGTACGAGCCGCCCTTCGAACGGATAAATGAAAATATGAAATCCCTCGCGCGATTGCATATGTTCGACCAAGACCGATTTTTCGTCGGGAATTTTCGACCACGCTTCCTGCAATCGCAATATTGGCTCCACGAGTTTCATTTCTTCGGACGCATATTCGCCCGTTGATGCAATCGTCAATTCCTTTCGAACCGCTTCCGATAGTTCCGAAGAGAGCGGCATTCGCCCGCCCATCCAGCGAGGCACCGTACCGCCTTTGTTGGCGGCCAGGCGAACAAATGCTTTCATATCGCGCGTTCGAACAAGCTCCAAGCACCGACCCGCAAAAACAAATCGGTCGCCGACTCTCAAGCGCGCGATGAATGACTCTTCCAGCGAGCCAATGCGTTCGCCGCTGGTGAACACGACATGCATGCTGTCGTCGCTTGTGATTGTCCCAATCGACATGCGGTGCCGTTGTTTCACTGCGTCGCTCTCAACGATGAAGTAGCCGTCGTACTCGTTCACTTTGCAGTACTCAGGATACGCGCTCAGTGTGCGCCCTCCGCGCGTTATGAAATCCAGAGACCACTCGAATTCCAGACCGGTCAAATTGCGATATGAGTATGCCGATCTGATTTCCGATAGCGCTGAATCCTTATTAAAACCGCCACCAACAGCCAGAGTTACGAGGTGTTGTGTTAAAACATCCAGAGGTTTTGGAAAGGGCACGCGTGATTCGATTTTGTTTTCTGTCAGTGCCTTTTTTGCGGCAGCGAATTCCACGACTTCGAATGCATGAGTGGGGACGCACACTACGGAGCTCAAAGCGCCCGGTCTGTGACCACTGCGCCCCGCGCGTTGCAATAATCTGGCAATACCTTTTGCGCTGCCGAGCTGCAAAACCTGCTCTACGGGTGCGAAGTCCACACCCAAATCGAGGCTGGACGTGCAAACTACGCATCGCAGCTTGCTGTCTCTGACTGCGTCTTCCACAAAGCGGCGCGTGTCGCGATCGAGAGAACCATGGTGCAGCGCCATCTCCCCGGCCCAGTCGGGACGGACTACTAAAAGCGCTTGATACCACATCTCGCACTGAGAGCGTGTGTTCGTGAAAACAAGCGATGTTTTAGCCTTTTCGATTTGCTGAGCTACTTGCTCGACCATCGGCAAACCCAAGTGGCCAGCCCACGGAAAGCTGTCGATTGATTCCGGCAGCAGCGAAATAAATGAGATTTCTTTGTCGATATGCGAGCTGATGCGCGTTGTTTTCTCCGTGTTCAATCCGCACAATGCATGCATGGCTTCATCAGTATTTCCAAGCGTTGCCGACATTCCCCAGGTGCGTAAATGAGGATTGATGACACGCAATCTCGCCAGGGCAAGTTCGGTCATCGTGCCGCGTTTGGTGCCCATCAGCTCGTGCCATTCATCGACGATGACGAGCTTGAGTGATGAAAACATCTTTTGATTGTCGGCGTAAGAAAGAAGCAGCGATAAGCTTTCCGGTGTGGTAATCAGCGCCGAAGGCAACTCTTTCCGCTGCCGCGCTTTGATGCCGGCGGAAGTGTCGCCTGTGCGTGATTCCAGTGTCCATGGGATTTGCAAGCCATCGAGCATGCCCTGCAACTGTTTTTCGGTATCACCAGCAAGCGCTCTCAACGGCGTCAGCCAGAGCACCGTAATTGGTGGCGCAGAAATTTCCGTTTTGCCGCTTGCGAGAGATTCGTCCAACCATTCTATAAGTGGTGCCGGCCAAATTGCATAAGTTTTCCCTGTGCCTGTGGACGAATGAATTAGCCCGCTTTCGCCGTTTTGGTAAGCCGCCCAGGTTTCAGTTTGAAACTCGAAAGGCTTCCAACCTTGGCGTGCGAACCAATCTTCAACCAATTCCTTCCCGCCGCTAACTTGCGGCAGCGGCATTGTTTGCGAACGCTTTCTGGCTCTGCTGCTGG
>JADYYD010000481.1 GCA_020853845.1 Candidatus Melainabacteria bacterium | reverse complement strand
GAGATGCGCTCAATCGCATTCAATGGTTGCTTCAAAAAAGTCTTGGCACCACTGATGGTGACAGCCGGGCGCTGCAACCATACGGCGATCTTTCCGAGCTCAATGAGAGCCGAGTCATTCTGGAAGCAGTAGGCGAGTCGCTCCTTAAAGAAATACTCGATGACGGCTTGAATCTTTTAGAAACGTCCGCGGCGGTTTTCGAGGCCAACGGCGATTGCGCTCTCGATATCAAAGCTTCGAAGTGGTGCCGTTTTATGGACAACAAATCCAGACAACTCGCCTGCGGCGACAACAAAGAAGCAATTGCATCAGGTCTGTGGCATTGCAATCAATCATGCCGAAAGACATCGCTGGCCGCAATCGAAAGCGGTGTGCCGGTCGATCAGCCTTGCAACGGAGGCATTCGCATATTCGCCGTTCCGATTAAAGCAGGCAATGATATTGTCGGCTCGATAAATATAGGTTATGGCGATCCGCCTAAGGACGAGAAAGCGCTGCAAGAGTTGGCTGACAAATACGGCGCGAGCAAAGAGGAGCTGGCCAATCAAGCACATAAATATCATTGCCGCCCGCCGTTCATCGTCGAACAGTCGAAAAAGCGCTTGCTTTCGGCGGCGCATTTAATCGGCGAAATAGTTGAGCGCAAGCGCAATAAGACTGAAATTCAAAAACTCAACATGATGCTCAAAGAACGCATTACCGAACTGGAGCCGGCGGAGCGTGAGCGTCTCAAACTCGCGGACATTGTAGAACAGTGCAACGACGCCATCTTCAGCGTCGATCTGGAGTCAACGGTGCGCAGTTGGAATAAAGGCGCAGAAAAGATTTACGGTTACACGCAAGAAGAAATGGTGGGACGCAGCGCTTTTACGATCGCTCCGGATGGACCGTCCGTTGAGACCGAAGAGATTAGAAAGATGATTTTGGCGGGCACACCGCCGCAGATGTTTGAAACAGTTCATTTGCGCAAAGACGGGGTGCAAATTCCCGTCTCGCTGACAATTTCTTGCATGCGCGACGAGAAGGACGAACTTGTCGAGATTTCGATTATCTCGCGAGACATCACGGAGAAAAAAAATTCCGAAGAAGCGCTGAAGAAATTTTCTCGCGAATTGGAAAGGTCGAACAGCGAATTGCGTCAATTTGCATTCGCCGCAGCGCATGATTTGCAGGAGCCGCTTCGCGCCATGTCGAATTACAGCGATCTTCTTACCGGACGGTATTCGGCATCGCTCGACGAACGCGCCGTCAAGTACATCAATCGTATCGCCGAATCATCCGAAAGAATGCAATCGCTTATTCAAGATCTGCTTCACTACAGCCGCGTCGACACGCATGGAAAACCATTCACGGTCGTCAATCTGGAAGAAGTGTTTCTCTCAGCGACAAGAAATCTTCGCATTGCCATTGAAGAAAGCAGCGCCATCATTATCGCCGGCAAGCTGCCGCGCATCCAGGCGGATCGCTCGCAGATGCTGCTCTTGTTCCAGAATCTGATCAGCAACGCCATCAAGTATCGCGGCAAAGAAGTGCCCAAAATCGCCATTGAAGCAAAACTCGAAAACGGTTTGCTGACACTGCAGTTCAAGGACAACGGCATTGGCATAGAAGAAGAACATTTCCAAAGAATTTTCGTCATCTTTCAGCGACTGCACACGCGAGATGAATACCCCGGAACAGGGATGGGACTTGCCATCTGCAAACGCATTGTCGAAAGGCACGGCGGCTCCATCTGGGTAGAATCTGCTTTAAACAAAGGCAGTAAATTCTGCGTGCAGCTACCCGCAGTTCAACCCACGGAAACTATTATGGATTCTTCGACGCATGAACATTCTGCACGTTGAAGACAATCTAGCCGACTCCGATTTGCTGAAGGAGGCATTCGATGCAATCGGCATCGCTGCCACCTTGAGGGTGACGCACGACGCCAGGCAGGCGCTCGACAGTCTGGAGAACATTCTTATCAGCGCGGACGAACAATGTCCGGATATTATCGTGCTCGACCTCAATCTTCCCAAAATGGACGGGCGAGAACTTTTGAGACACTTGAAAGACCATCCTCAATTGCGCAGAATTCCGGTCTTAATTCTGAGCACATCCAATCTGGAGCAAGACATTTCCTATTGCTACGACAATCACTGCAACAGCTATATCGTGAAGCCGATTCGCTTCGAGGATTACAAACGCGTAGCCAAAAATATTTCGGATTACTGGTTCTCCACCGTGGTTCTGCCGCCAGGCTCGCAAACAAAGAGGCTCTAATTTTCGCTTACTTTTCCTGCCCGGTGACTTTGACGTCGATCGGCGCGTAATCGGTATCTTCGATAATGATTTTGTAGTCGCCCGGCTTGGTCGTAATCGTAAGAGGCGCGCGGTCGCCTGACTTGATGAAGACTTCGCCGGGGAAAAGACCATCGGATTCGAACTCCAGAGTTGTCGACTCCGAGTTCTTTATGACGATATTGCTGCCGGCAGGAAGCGACATAGCCTTACCTGCAGTTGCCCGTGAGAAGTCGATCTCGACGGCATTGGTCACACCGCCGGCGCGGCTGGAATTGGTGGCAGCTTCAACGGCAATTTCGGTAAAAACGCCAAAGAGCAAACCAATGCTGAGAGCGAGCATGGCGCCTGAGGGAGTCAGCGATGCAAAACGCAAGCGCATCAATTCCCTGACCACGTAGATAAGCGATCCCACTGCCAGCGTGAGAAACAACAATGTGATGTATTC
>JADYYD010000480.1 GCA_020853845.1 Candidatus Melainabacteria bacterium | reverse complement strand
TTGCCCACTTTCCAGAGATCATAAATTTGATCTCGGACGAGCGAGCGTTTGAGCATCTCATTGTTTAAATCGTCCGCCGAAGCAAACACTTCTGCAGGAGTCAATTCCGAAAAGGAAGGATGAACATGCCCAACTCCGCACTCGATCTGTCCATCATCGGAAATTCCATAAAATCCATCATGCTTGCGCACAAAGCGCTGATAGTCGTTGAGACCTTTCTCAAGCGCCGGCGCGATGCAGATTACATCCCAGTTGTTCGCAACCTTCCGGCCGCCCATCGGATCTTTTGTATGAATTCGCAGCGAGCGACCACGCAATTGTTTTACGGAAACCGGCGAAGTTGTGGTGGTCAAATCTATTAAAGTATTCAGAGATTGACTGTCCCAGCCCTCACCGAAAAGACCTCGCGTGCCAATCAGACACTTGGTGATACCAAGCTCGAAAATCTCAGTGGCGACAGCAACATACAATCTAGACTGCCATACAGTCGAATTAGCGGTGATTTCCACGAACGGCTCTGGCCCGCCGTCATCAGCAATTAGTTGAACGTCGTGCCCATCGCGTTTTAAACATTGCTCAAAAACTTTGATGAATTGATCTTTGATGCGTCTGTCCACTAAAACCAGCGAACCCGTGACAAGACAAGGATTGAGCACAGCCGATATCGGAGCGGCAAGCAGGGTTCGCAGCGTGGCAATGGCACCGCCTGCTTCCGCATCGAGAACTCCTTTCAACGACTTCACGGAAGTAGCCGACATGCGCTCGAAGTCTGTAACGACCACCGCCCGCAGACGATCTTGCAAACTGGCATATTCGGCATCAAGAATCCGGCAAACAGCATGCGTTTTGCTGCGACTGAAGGCCAGAACCCGATCGATAGGAGAAGCAGTTTTACGCAGTCCTTGCTCTGTAATCGCGTAACCCAATTTCCGCATTGAGGACCGTATCTTATCGTAGAGCTCATGGTCCTTTTTATTCCGGCTCAACTGCAGGCTATGAGAGGCAAAATCCTCAAGGATCATCATCCAGTCGTCAATAGTCGGAGACTGCATAAGCGCTTCGCTCGTGAAAATATTTTTCGGCAAAGGACGACCAGTTTTCGAGAGAAAACGATACAGTGCCACGGCAAATTGAGGGCGCAACTGAACGAGACTCTTAAAGGCACCGGTATCTTTGTCGTAAGCTGTTTCATCCAATCGGCTGAGAACCCACTGAGCAAGTGGCGGCTCTCCCGGTGCGATATTCTTTTCTAAATCTCCTTCACTTTCGTCGTTATCCAGGTGATGCGCCGGTTGCTCGATGCCTGCCAGGTCGGCAATGAGGCGGTGAAAATCGACGTGCTGCTCCTCGAGAAATTGAAATTCTTTTTCGGTCGGCTGAGTAAACAGAACCAGATCTTGAAAAGGCGCCAGCCCACCCTCCTTGACGAGAGCCGGCGTGGGCACTTGATAGTCGATCTCGCCGACAAGTGAAAGATAACGATTTTCCTGCGTCCTGGTTTTTCCTTCAGGCGGCGTCCCTGTCAATCCGACAATGATCGGATCATCCAGATATTTTACGAGCAGACTCATGATCGCCGCCCAGTAATCTGTTAAATGGTGGCATTCATCGAAAAGCACAAGCTTCACTTTCTGACGGCGCAATGCTTGCAGCAATTGAAAAGCGTTCTTATGCAAAACTTCTTTCAAGTCCAACACATCAACGAGTTTTTTGCGCAAACGGCTGACATGCCTGGACATCTCCCGATCGTAAGCTGCTTGATTGTGCTGCATCAGATCAAGAATTCTGAGTTCCGCCTCGCCGGTCGACAGCGAGCGTCCTTGGGCGATCTCCTGCGCCCAGTTATGATGGGCGAGTTTCTCCAAGTACTCTTGTTCCTTTCCAGGCGTTGACAGCACCTGATATGTGAGCACCGTAATTGGTTTCAGCGGCTTGTCTTCATGTGTGCCGAGAATATCGCTCATATTGAGCATCCCGCTCAGATGATCGGGAATGAAAAGATCCAATTTCTGCCCCCACTGGGATTGGATCGTGGTGTTGGGAGCAAGAATTAGAGCCGGAACTTTTAAAGTGCTGATCAACTGCAAGCCGATAATTGTTTTTCCGGCGCCGGGCGGTGCAACGATGTGCAGTTGCCGCTCACCGCGCTCCATTTTTATTTTCACCAATTCCAAAATTTCTTCCTGATATCGGCGCAGCGGATGGCGAAAGCATAGCTCTCTCAAAGCCTCAGGAATCTCATTGGGATCGGTAATTTGCTTGTCGATAGCCGATACCGCCTCAAAGGGCAGCGATGTTGAGGCCGAATTGTTCGTTGTAAATTTTGCCACTAGAGGCGCTTTCCAGGGCAGCCAGAATGCCCGCCGACCGCCTTAAAGATACGCCATTTTGCATAACAAGGCAACGCAGTAAGGGTATAAACTTCTGGTATCCGGATCAAATTTACTGAAACAGGTTCAAAATGTCGCAAGAACGCCCATTTCACATCGCAAAAGCACTGGAATTCGGCTGGGATGTTCTCTCCAGACGATGGATGCCGCTCGTAATATGGGCTGTAGTACTGCTGACTCCCCACCTGATGGTCAATGTCGCGATGGGGATTTTCAGTTATTTTGCCAGCGATCACAAACCTCCTGCGATTTTGCAATTCGTAAATCTCGCGGTGCAACTGATTACCTTCTTGCTCTACACGCGTGTGGTGCTGCTTTGCATTGACGATGAGCCCGCCGGACTGGGAGATGTCCTTACCGCCTTCAAGTACATAATCCCTTTTGGTGTTTCCGGTTTTATCTTTTCATTGCTGCTCTTCCCGGCTTTTTTGCTTCTTATTGTCCCTGGAATTTATTTGATGATTTCGCTAGGCTTCTACAGCTTTTATGTTCTCGATCAAGATATGGGACCGATTGCAGCCTTAAAGAGAAGTTGGGCGATTACGCGCGGGCATATGAAAGACCTGACCTTCTTTTACTTCGTTCTTTGCATGGTTGTCTTCGGTGGACTTATCTGTTTCATGGTTGGCGTTATTCCTGCTTCAATCGTAAGCAGCGTGGCTATGGCCAGAGTTTATCGCCAGCTCGATAGAGCTTACGACGGTGAAGACGAAGAAGAGGATGACACCGCACATCATGATGAGGCAAATCCCCATGATGAGGGCATGGCCGGATAGGAAGAGTGACTGAGAATCACCCGCCTTTAGCACTTTAGAGTGATGCGCGAAAGCGCAGCATCAGGGATATTGAGAGTATAGGGAGTGGGCGAACGAATCATCAGTTCGGTCTTTGGGTGCTGGTCGATTGCGACCGGCAGCCTGATGAGGATGTGCAATGAACACCATGAAACGGTTCGAAATGGAAGAGTCGAAAGCCAGTGACCTGATCAGCGTTCTGGTAGTGGAAGATCAGGAAGTTCTGCGACTCGGCCTCAATCTTACTCTGCAATACATGCGCAACATTCAAATAGTCGGTGTGGCCGGTGATGGACCGAGCGCCGTTCAGAAGGCATTGGAACTGAAGCCGCAAGTCATTCTAATGGACATCGGTTTACCCGGCTTTGACGGAATTGAGGCAACCAGACGCATTAAAGCGCAACTCAATACTCGCGTGATGATATTGACCAGTCACGAAGAAGACAAATCTATTTTTGCCGCCCTGGCGGCAGGTGCTGACGGATACTGCTTGAAAGACATTTCCAGCGCCAAGTTGAACACGGCAATAAATTCCATCGCCAGCGGCGCGGCCTGGCTCGACGATGAAATCGCACGCCGCGTCCTGCATTCCGTCAAAATGTCCGATCCGCAACTTACAAGCGAGAGATTGGCGTTGTCCGAAAGTGAATTGCGAGTGCTCGGTCTTATTCTGGAAGGCGCATCTTCAGATGAAATCGGCGAACAAGTAGGTCTGGATAATATTGAAGTTCAAACATATTTGAAGAAACTGATTCAGAAGGTCTCCTGGTCCGGCACCAGCGCGCCCGCAACCAAGATCTCGCGCCAGGCGAAAAATTCGCAAGACTTCAAAATGTCCAAAATTTGCCCGAACTGCCGCGTGCGCCTGGGCGAAGAATTCGACGTGTGCCCATACGACGGGCAACGTTTGCAAGAAGACGCTTTGATTGGCAGCGTATTTGCGGACCGCTATGAAATTCTTTCACTCCTTGGCACCGGTACCAGTGGTGCGGTCTATAAAGCTCGCCATCGTTACATGCACAAACTAGTGGCGATCAAGATTATGCACCTGGAGCTAATCTCGGACATTGCGCTCTTGAAACGCTTTCGTCAGGAGGCCGCAGCAGCAAGTTCGCTTACGCATCCCAATATAATCAGCGTGATCGATTTCGGTCTTTCGCCTGAGGGACAGGCATTCATGATCATGGACTATCACGGCGGAAAAAGCCTGGACGAATTGATCTTCGAGCACAAACAACTGTATTGGAAAAAGGCGATGGGGATATTTAAACAGATTTGCACAGGTCTGGGACATGCTCACAATAACAACATCATCCACAGAGATTTGAAGCCGAGCAATGTTCTCGTAGTCAATTTCGATGGCGCTGAACCGTCGGTAAAACTGGTCGATTTCGGAACAGCCAAACTAGTCACACCTGATTCTCAAGGAGCCGGTCTCACTGTTCCCGGTCAAGTTTTCGGCTCACCAACATATA
>JADYYD010000479.1 GCA_020853845.1 Candidatus Melainabacteria bacterium | reverse complement strand
TTTATGCCCCTTTCGGACCTTTACGATATTCGTTTTGGTGTGTAAAGTTGATACTCATCGAGGGTGGTTGATGAATCCCCCACCAATGCGAAACGCGGTTACCACATATTAAGAACCGTGTATAGGGTCCATTGATGATAGCGGTCACACATGGTCCCGGCGTCCACTTTTGTCTCTGCGAGGAACTGCAAATGCCCAAAAAAGTACTGATTGCCCTGCCACCTGCAATGTTGGAACAAGTAGACTTCATTGCACAACACGAACATCGCACTCGCTCCGACCTGATAAGAGAAGCACTTCGCCGTTATCTGGATAACTTTAGAAGACAGCAAGGTGCAGCTCATTTGGCAGTAAGCACGATGGAAGTTAACGAACCCTACGTTCCGACTCTCTCTTAGGCAACCTCAGCTCAATCAAAGTCCGAAAGCCCGACTCTCTTGAGACTTCGCAAATTGGCTCCATTCTAGGAAGACGACGCAACTACCGACAGTGGCAGTCATAACCAAGAGATAGCGCACAAAACTTTTAAACGAATAAGCCGTCGCAGATGCAACCCCTGCGGCGGCTAAAAGTTTCTAAGACTCTTTCGACAGACCCACAGCCAGTGCGCCTCTTCAGTATGAGAGCCGGGAATGTTATAGACTAATCACCATCCCCCGGTATTGCCTGTTAGCAACTCCAAATCCATGAAAGAGACACAAAGAGAAATTTCGCCCGTCCTGAGGGCAGCCAGCAGGCTCTCAGAATGTTTAGCCAGCTTGACGTCGGCGGCGGCAAAGTTGGAAGAAAAGCGCTCAACCCTTGAAGAGAAGATGATCAAGCGCTATTTCCACGAGCTTGCCTTCGAAATTTCCTCGGCATGCTCTATCGTTCACCGAATTCTTTCTGACCAGAAAGAATCGTCGAAAATTTCTTTTTCCAACGAAGATCTGCATGACGGGCTGCATCTAGCCGATGAGCTCAAGAAAAGGCTGGACGAGTTTCACAAAGCAATTGATTATGATTGGAACTACCTTGAGCAGTATTTCGAACACGGCTTTTACTTGGAACTTACCGAGAATTCGCAGCTTCTAGAAAAAACGCGCGCATTCCACTGCAAATTAAAAAAGATCGAGACCACTTGAACACATGATGAACAGCCGGCCTTCATCAGCGCCCTCCGGTAGTAGCTGCAAGGAAAAATCTTTCGACTCTCGTCAGACTACGAATTCACCGACATTGCGCAGAGCTTTTTGAGCTTTGAAACGCACATCGACATCGGCATCCTGAGCGGCAATTTTTAGCGCGTCAATAACCGAAGCATCTTTCGTAACAGAACGTTTTAGAATTTTTCCCAAAGCTTTGGCACTGGCTTTCCGCACTGCCGCCGATTCGTCGCTGAGCCCCTTCGAAACTACGCCACCTACATGCGGCGGCAATTTCGACATTTTCTCAACCGTGCGAATAGCTTCCATTCGCACCCACTCATCGTCACTGTCGATCAAACCTAGAACGGCGGACAAAAAAGTTTTTGCCACTCCGGGTCTTTCCTGGAACCATCGCAGTGCAGCCAGTTTCACAAAAATATTTTTGTGCCCGAGTGCGCTGGCGTATGTCTTGGCGCTCATGCCTTCGATTGCTTCCGGCAAGCCAAGCTTGAGACTGCGAGGCTCGAAGCCAGGATAGTCATGCTCAATAATCATAGTTTCGACAACGCCGGCGAGCTTATCGAGATCCATAGCTGTTATTGCCCACCAAACATCTTTTGCAGGTCTTGCAATTGCTGAAGCGGATTTCCCGAGCCGCCACCCATGCCGGGCATGGAAGGCATCTGCATACCACCGGCACCACCGCCGCCCATCATTTGCTGCAGCGCCGAATAAGGATTGCTGTAATCCTGTTGCACAGCACCTTTGTTGATGTATCCATAAAGGACCATCTTGCGCATGAAACGTTTGGACATGTCATAAGAAACCGAGGCGACTTCCACGTACATTTGACTGGAGCCGCGCTGCGTAAATCTAAAAACGTTTTCGTTGTACGTGCTGTAAGCCTTGCCTGCTTTCGTACGGATATTTTCCTGTGTAATCACCTGCTGTTCCATAATTCCCGGACTCAACTGTTTAAGCCGGTTGCTGAGCACGCCAAGACTAAAGCTGTTTCCCGAAATGCCGGGCGTAGCTGCAGACGATTGAAAATTGCCGAATTTCACAGCGACAGGAACTTGCATATTGGCCATCATCGATTGCATCATGCCGGCCATCGCGCCACTGGCCATGGCGTTGCCGCCGCCTGCTTGCTGCATGGCAATCTGAAACGAATTGGTTTGATTAGCCGGAACCATAAATATGATTTGGGTCGGCTCGACAGTGATATTGCCGTAGCGATCGTTGTTGAAAACGAAATTGGCGGTTCCGATTGCACCCTGCCTGATTAGACTGGCAGTTTTCTTAGCATCTTCGGGATCGATTTGATAGTTGAGCGGCGCAATGTACATCTGCCCTAAAGTCAGCTTGCCGCCCCAGGTGCCGCGGAAATCGGCAGGATAAGACTTTTCGATCGTTCCTGCCAGAGTGCCGGTTGTGGCTTGTCCTTTGAGCAGACCAGTCTGGTCCATTTTCGGAGTCAGCGACTTCAAGACGATCGGGAAAGAAGGCGTTGCCTTTCCGGCAATTTCTTCCAGGCGACCGAACAGCATGACCGGTTTCTTGGGTGCTTGTTTGGGCACTTCGGCCGGGATGGCTTTTTCTTCGACCAACCCCATATGAGGTTTTTCAGCGCCTCCCATGTGCGCCGATGTCGATTCCGGCTTCGGTGCAGTTTCTTGAGCCTGGGGCTTCGTCTCGGTCGATTGCGGAACGGCAGGTGTCGTAGTATCCGGTTTAGGAGCCGGCTTGTCACCGCCTTGCGATCCTTCAACTTCGCCAAGCACTGCTGGAGGCAAACCGCCGTCGCCTTGCGCAAAGACGGCGATGGGCATGCCTTGCATGGTGACGAACAATGTCAGTGCCGTGAGCACGGATAAATTCTTGTTGGTCTCGCTTTTCTTTTGGCTAACCATTTTTCATTTTGCTCCGCTAATTCGACCTGTGTTGGACGTGCTACCACCCGTGATACCAGCACCTAAATGCTCGGGGAATCGGCTGCCCTGACCTTTTGTGCAGGCTCCCAATTGGAATTGTGACAACCCCTTAGCTAATATACAGTACTATCGATATCTCTGGCGGAAGGGCCGGTAGAGACGTTACGCAGCAAGCTTTTACCGATTTGAAAAGAGGAAAGATGAGAACGCCAACTCAACCGGCAAAGAAGGTTCAAGTCCTCGTCGTCATGGGCGTGTCCGGCTCCGGCAAAACAACGGTCGGCAAAGCGCTGGCGCAAGAACTGGGCTGGACTTTCATTGAGGGAGACGACTTCCATTCCGAAGCCAATGTAAAAAAAATGGCGGCAGGAACAGCACTGAGCGACGAGGACAGGGATGCGTGGCTTTCAAGCTTGCAAGAGCAAATTGTGAAGGCCCTGGGACAACAGATTGGCGCCGTTGTGGCTTGCTCAGCTTTGAAAGAATCTTACAGACACCGTCTCAAAGTCGACGGCAGAGTGCAATTCGTATTTCTGAACATTCCTTTTGCCGTGGCTGAAGAGAGGCTGAAGAAGCGCAAGGGTCATTTCATGCCGGTCAGTTTGCTGGAAAGTCAATTCGAAACTTTGCAGCAGCCGGAAGGTTCTGATTACATCAATGTTGATGCGCAACAATCACCGCAAGAGATCGTAACGGAAGTTGTAGAGAAAATTCGCAAATAATTCTCTTATCGCAAAGCTCAGTCTTTATGCAGCTTTTTCTTCTTTTATCGGCAAAAAGAAGATAGTGATAATGCCGGGAATTGAGGCAAGAAAACTGACAAGAAAGAAGTTGGGATAGCCGAGCCATTCGGTCAGATATCCGCTTAAATAGCCGGGGACATTTAAACCGAAGGCCATGATTGCCGTAGCAATAGCGTAATGCGCCGCCTTGTATTGCGGCTTTACGACTGACAAAAGAAAGACCGTATAAGCTGCAGTTCCCAGACCGTATGAGAATTGTTCGAACGAATTGGCTGCATAAACCCACGCATAATTCTCCGGTCGAAAAAATGCCAGGGCCCAATACAATGGTATGGCGCCGCTCTGTATCAAAGCGGTCGGCAAAAGGCATTTTTTCAAACCGTACTTCGATACTAGATAACCGCCCAAAAGCCCGCCAAGCAGAAGGAAAACCGGGCCGACCGTTCCATATATAAGTCCGACGTCTTGAGTTGAAATTGCAAGCCCGCCTTTTTCCTTAGTGTCAAGTAGAAAAGGCATCGACATTTTCAGCATCAACGCGTCGCCGAATCTGAAAATGAAAATATAGAGACAAATGACTGCAATGCGTTCTTGATCGATAAAAGTCTCAAGCACGCTGCCGAAGCGTTTCAAATTACCGATAAGGGTAGGCTTCTCATCAAAAGATTCAAACGGTTTGGCATCCGGCAAATTGATACCCGTCGAGTCTCCTGCTTTGGGCAATATAAATAGATGCAAAATGCCGAAGAGTAAAAAGAGAACACAGCAAAGTGAAAATGCTGTTGCCCAGCCGGCTGAAAGATTGTTTCCCCCAGCGGCGACAGCCACGTAACCGGCCAGCATTACCAGCGGCCCCTGACCGAAAAGAACAGCAATTTTATAAATTGCATTTCTCACACCTACGTACACAGCCTGCTGCTGCTTGTTCAAGACATCCATGTAGTAGCCGTCGATAGCCACATCATGCGTTGCCGAAGCCAAAGCAATCAGCGCGAAGGCGCCAACGGACAGTAAGATGCTTCCGGGCAAACTAGCGCAAACAGCCAAAAGTGCGCACAAAGCGGCAAGCACCAATTGTGCCACCACGATCCAGCCTCGTCTCGTTCCATACAAATCAACGAATGGCGCCCAGGCGAATTTCAATGTCCAGGCAAAAGCCAGGGTGCTTGTCACGCTGCCGATGAAAGCATTGTCTGCGCCGAGGTTTTTGTAGAAAACAACCGCTGTCAGGTTGACCAGGGTGTAAGGCAAACCCTCCATAAAATAGAGAGTCGGAATAAAAACCTTAGGTGAAACAGAGTTTGCCGTTTTGCCGCCCGGCGAGCTTTCAGTGGACGTCTTATTGCTGTCGGTTTCGCTTTCGGTGGTCATGCAGGACTTTGTGGCAATCCGTTATTATTAGCAAGCTCGTCAAGCGGTTCACTAAGACAAGTCATGGAGTGATCATACGTTGCCGTCTCGAAATTACCAAATTCTGCATCTGCTTTCAGTGGCACTTTGCCTGTCGATGGCGGCCGTATTTGTGATGCAGCCGTCGGCAACGGCGCAGGCAAAGGGAAACAATCTCAAAGCCCAACCCAATGTTTCCAGTGATCCCATGCTTGCCCTGGCGTGTGACGCCGCGTTCAACAAAACAGTGATGGCAAAAGTCAACTCCACAATCCTCGATTCGTTTTATTCCAAAGAAATTGCCAAAAAAGTTTGGCCTGATGCTCTCGCCAAACAAAAGGAAAAAATACTGGCTGCCAGAAACTTAATCGAATTGTCCGAAGCTCTCAATGCCGCTATTGATGAGCTAAAGACCAGTCATTGCAAGTTTCTCACGATCAACGACGACACTTATTATTTTTTGAATTCTCTCTTTTATGTTCATAGAAATGAACCGAAAGCCATCAGCGTGTTTCCAGGATTTATTACAGGTGGAGTGGGTTTTGAGCCCAACTCTGTGCGATTCGTATTGGACGGCTCGCCTGCTGCCAAGGCAGGCATTCTTGTGGCTGACAGAATACTGACTGTAAATGGATTTCCTTTCGTCGGGCAAGCCAGTTTTTTTGGCGCCGATCGCGCAAAATTGTCGATCGCGCTGACTCGCCAGGGAAAACAACAGCAAATTCGATTCGACGTTCGCAAAAGCAAAATGTACGACATGTACGTCGAGGCAGTCGAAAAAAGTGCCCGCCGTTTCGATAAAGACGGCATGCGTCTTGGTTACATCCGCCTCTGGTGCGGAGGAGCGCGGGCTCAAGAGGAGATGGAAGCACAGCTCGACCAGGAGCCGCTGAGGAGTTGCGACGGGCTGATTCTTGATCTGCGCGACGGTTATGGTGCCTGCTCGCTGGATGCGCTCGATCCTTTTTATCGTCCACCGGCTGCCTATCCTGATTTTGAGATGACATTGCGCAGCGGAAAGAAAGTGGTCAATCGTTCGTTTTTCGACAAACCGATGGTCGCCATTATCAATGGTGGCTCCCGCAGTGGCAAAGAAATGCTCGCCTTTTCACTTAAGAAAACCGATCGCGCCAGGGTTATTGGTGATACTACCGCCGGATACTTCGTCGCCGGCAAGCTATTCGCGATCAATGAAAAGTGCGCTCTCTATTTAGCCATTCAAGACTGCAGTCTGTCCGGAGTACGCCTGGAAGGCACAGGTGTAGAGCCTGATTTGAAAGTTGAGAACGACAAGAATTCTGCCCACGACAATCAATTGGAAATTGCCAAAGAAGAGCTTGTGAAGCGAATAAGGCAGAAGCAAGGAAGGTAGGGAACGAAAAGTTCTTCTTGAGAATCTCGAAAATCTCGAAAGTCTTGAAAACTGCAGGTCCTCAAAACCCTCATGAGTTCCTCACATGAAAACCTTAGTATGCAATATAAGAATTGATAAGCAGCAGTTAAACATCCCGTAAACTCTCATCGTGCCTGACATAATTGAGCGCGCGGTTTAACTGTCGTTTTTTCTCGCGTGCTTAAGTTAGACTTCCCGCAAGACATCAGGCTTAGGAGGATATTCAAGATGAAATCACCGAGTGGCTCTAAATATGCTTGCTCGCTTTTTTCCGCGTTATCTCTTGTCGCAATTGCGTCGACAGCAGCGCATGCAGCACCTTCTGCTGATCCGTCGGCCGAGGCTCTGCGCAATGCAGAGAACCTGATGAAGAATGACAAGTACAAGGATGCGCGCGGCAAACTGGACGAGTCAATCAAAGCAAATTCCAACAACGCAAAAGCATTCTCAGATCGCTGTCTGGTCAACGATCGCCTGGGCAATTACGGCGCCGCCATCGAAGACGGCAACAAAGCAATTCAAATCGATTCGAAAATGACTTCAGCCTATGTCAATAGAGCCTGGGCCTACAACAAAACCGGCAAGTATCAACAAGCTCTTGATGATCTCAATCGTGCCATCGAACTCGATCCCAATATGCCTATGGCATACGTCAATCGCGCACATGCCTATAACGGGCTCAAGCAATATGACAAAGCAATCGCCGATGCCGACAAAGCAGCCGCGATGAAAGCCCCCCATGCAAAGGCGCTTGCCCTCATCAACAAATCGCACGCGCTGCACATGCAAGGCAATCATAACGATGCGGCAGACGCTGCAACACTTGCGCTTCAGATCAATTCGAAGCTGCCGGCTGCATATGTCAACAGAGGAAGAGCGTTGGCAAAACAGGGCTATCACGACAAAGCCACCGATGATTTCTCAAAAGCTCTCAAATACAACAACCGCCTCGCCCACGTCTATCAACATCGTGGCAACTGCTACAAAGCGTTGGGCAAAGCCGATCTGGCTAAGAGCGACTACGAAAAGGCCGAGAAGATGGGATTCAAAGCATCGACCAAGGTTGCAGATCCCAGGTAGGCAGATAGGCAAAAACGACAAAACTTTTTCTGAGAGAGGAAATTCAGATGTTGAAAGTAAATGCATATCCGGCAGCCATGGCCGCCGCAGCCGCCCTGGTCATGAGCTACTCTCCTTCGGCAGTAGCGGCTGACAACGCATACGGGCAAAACAATTTGCCTGTGCATTCACCGATCAAAATGACTCAGCTCGAATCTGAATCCGGCGGAGTATTCTTCGGCGGCGGTGAATCGGAGTCGGGTGGAGTTTATGGCGGCGAAGCTTCCACCGAGACCGGTGGTCCTGGAAATTCGGGTGCTTCGTCGGAAACCGGCGGTCCCGGCAACTCAGGCGCGTCTTCGGAAACAGGCGGTCCCGGAAATTCGGGCGCAGAATCTGATTCGGGCGGCCCGTTCAACTCGGGCGGGGCCAGCGAAACCGGCGGTCCCCACGTCGAGATCAGAAACTACTAGAGCCTGAATAGGCTTCGAGTTAATGGAAGAAAGGAGGCTGGTCTTGAAAACACCGGCCTTTTCCTTTTTAGAAATGCGCAATAACCCTAAATTTTGGGGCTTTCAGCCCCTGCCTGCGGTAAAATCAATATATCCACATATCAACGCCAGATCAAAAAGAGGGCACGCCAATGAGTGAATTGAACGCCAAAGACGTCAAAAAGCTGTACGAGTCTTTGCCTGAGAAGCTGGCTGAGGCACGCAAGCGCTTCGGACGCGGACTGACCCTGGCGGAAAAAATCCTCACTGCTCACCTTGACCACTGGGATGCCGCTGAAAAACATCCCAAGCGAGGCGAAAGCTATGCGCTTCTGCGTCCGGACCGTGTGGCCATGCAAGACGCAACCGCACAAATGGCTGTTCTTCAATTCATGCAAGCGCAACTGAAAACAGTCGCCGTGCCGTCCACTATTCACTGCGACCACCTCATTCTGGCTAGAGTAGGCGCTGACAAAGATATGGAAAACGCGCTCAGTGAAAACGCTGAGGTCTACAATTTCCTGCGCACTGCAGCAGAAAAGCACGGCATCGGCTTCTGGAAGCCGGGCTCCGGCATTATCCACCAGGTAGTTCTGGAGAATTATGCTTTTCCCGGCGGCATGATGATCGGCACGGATTCTCACACGCCCAATGCCGGCGGTCTGGGCATGATCGCCATCGGTGTCGGTGGCGCTGATGCTGTCGACGTGATGGCAGGCGAACCCTGGGGCGTCAGATGGCCCAAATTAATCGGCGTCAGACTGACCGGCAAATTGAACGGCTGGACAGCGCCCAAAGACGTCATTTTGAAACTGGCAGGAATTCTCACTGTTGCAGGCGGCACCGGAGCTATCATCGAATACTTCGGACCGGGCACCGAGTCGATAAGCTGCACAGGAAAAGGAACGATTACGAATATGGGCGCAGAACTCGGCGCCACCACTTCGATTTTCCCGTTCGACGATCGCATGGCAAAATATTTGCGCGCCACCAAACGCGATGATATTGCCGCACTGGCAGAGCAATATCGCGAGCATCTGGTCGCCGATCCGGAAGTGGAAAAAGATTACAAAAACTATTTCGATCAAATTGTGGAAATCGATCTCGATACGCTCGAGCCTTATGTTGTCGGACCTCACACACCTGATCTGGCGCGCCCTATTTCTCAGTTCGCAAAAGAAATTGACGAGAAGGGTTATCCTGAACATCTCAAATACGCATTGATCGGCAGTTGCACAAATTCGTCTTACGAAGATATGGGCAGAGCTGCTCATGTGGCTAACCAGGCAGGCGAGCACGGAGTCAAAGCCGACATCGGATTTCTCATCTCGCCCGGATCGGAGCAAATTTATAAAACAATCGGCCGCGACGGTCAGTTGAAGACTTTAGAAACAATCGGCGGAACCGTCCTTGCAAACGCTTGCGGTCCCTGCATCGGCCAGTGGAAGCGTGAAGACATCACGCCTGGTGAAAGAAATTCCATCATTACTTCCTTCAACAGAAATTTCCAGAAGCGCAACGATGGCAATGCTGAAACACTGGCATTCATCGGCAGTCCGGAAATCGTCACGGCATTTGCATTGTCCGGCTCGCTTAAATTCAATCCACTTACCGATACATTGAAAGGCACTGACGGCAAAGAGTTCAAACTCAATCCTCCGACGGCGCAGGAACTCCCGGAGCAAGGATTTATCGCCGACGAAACCGGTTTCATCCCGCCCGCTAAAGACGGTGACAAGGTAGTTGTCGACGTCAAGCCTGACTCGGAAAGATTGCAACTGTTGCTGCCTTTCGAAGCATGGGATGGAAAAGACTATGTCGATCTGCCGATTCTCATGAAAGCACTCGGCAAGTGCACGACCGATCACATTTCTGCCGCCGGTCCATGGCTGCGCTACAGAGGGCATCTGGACAGAATCAGCGACAACATGTTCATCAGTGCCACCAATGCTTTTACAAACGAAATCGGCACCGGTCTCGATGTTTTGGCCAACGACAGAAAGCCTTACCCGGCTGTGGCTCGCAACTATAAAGCGAACGGTTTGGGATGGGTGGCTGTCGGCGATCAAAACTATGGTGAAGGATCGAGTCGCGAACATGCAGCCATGTCGCCGCGCTTTCTCGGCTGTAAGGCAGTCATCGTGAAGAGTTTCGCCAGAATTCACGAAACCAATTTGAAGAAACAGGGAATTCTGCCACTTACTTTCGTCAAGCCTGAGGACTACGACAAGATTGGAGAAACCGATCGAGTCAGCATCGCCGATCTGGCCAATCTTGCTCCCGGCAAGAATGTCGAAATGAAAATTCGGCATGCCGACGGCACTGAAGACAAGATCTCACTCAAGCACACGATGACCGAGGAGCAAATCGGTTGGTTCAAAGCTGGCTCGGCACTCAACTTGATCCGCATGCGTCGCCAGGCTGGAGCCTGACACTCAATCGATACCGGCAATAAATTCTTCTATCGCCGCCCGGAATTTTTCAGGAGCGCTCATAGTAATGTCGCTGTGCGCGCTTTCAGGCAATTCTAAGAGCGTCTTTTTGCCGACGGCGATTTTGTAGAGATGATTAGCGTGCTGGAAACCGATCACTGCATCATTCACGCCATGGGCGATGAGAACGGGTGGATGCGGCTGCTGCAGAACGGATAAATTATTCAAGAAGGACTGAGGAAAGAGAAAATCCGGATAAATGCGCAGAATTGGTAACGACTCGCGAGCAATGCGCTCGAGAGAAGCGAAGCCGGACTGCAAAATCAGCGCTTTTGCCCCCCTCACTCTTGATATATATCCGGCAACCGAAGCACCGAGCGATTCGCCATAAAGAATGATGTTCTCCTTGCGCGCCCCTTTTTCTGCGCAAAGAAAATCGTAGGCAGCCTCGCCGTCATAGCAAATATCCGGAATATCGGGGCGACCTTCACTTCGACCATATCCCTGATAGTCGTAGATAAAAACCGACACGCCTGCTTTGAGGAGCAAATGGACCAGTGCGGTTCGATTGGCTATATTGCCGGCATTGCCGTGGCTGACCAGCATCCAGTCTTTCGCCTCGGGATTCTCGTAAATCCAGCCGTGCAGTCGTTTGCCTCGGCGAGATAAGAAATAGACGTCTTCTCCCTGAATACCGCCCAGATTAGGCGCGGTTTCGATATCGTGCGGGTAAGGGTCGGGATGAAACAAAAACTGCCTGTACAGAGGTCGGGCCATGCGCGGTGCCAGAGCCACGTAAACTCCTACGGCCAGAGAAATTCCGGAAATGAACACCCGAATCAAACACCCCTCACTGGCAGAGCCGACCTCTAATCCTAGCGCGTTTAAGGTCCTCTGTCTAAAATAGAAACAATTGCCCAGGCAAATATGATGGCAAAAACTATTCTTGTGAAAACAGTAAGGAGGCAGATTGCATTGAGCATTGCTTTTGCAATGATCTCGGTTTTGTTTTCTCCTGCCGCACATGCCCAAGAAATGTTGAGTCTTTACCAGCGCCACCGCGCTCTGGGCAAGATCGATGTTTTCATCACTAAAAATGCAGCAAAAATCACACTGGAAAGCGGCCATAGCTTTGTAATTGCAGGTCCCAGTTGGGACGTCAAAATTATCAATCCAAAGCGAAAATTAATTGCCATAACACCGTATGAAACTTTCAAAAACAGCGGGCCCAAAACGATTGAATATTTTGAAGGCGCAACCGATTGGCCGCTGGTTCTAGAAAGATCAAGCACCAACTACAAAGGCGTTACTGCCAAGATCTACGGTCTGCCTTTCAAGCAGAAAAATGGCAAGCTCGTGGATCTGAAACGCGGCAAAGCAGGCTCGTATTATGTCCTCAAAGACTTCATAGTCGATCCGCATGTGCTTGTCTTTTTTCAGCAGATGTATCACCTTCAAGCTGCCGATGGTGTGCCGCTTAAATACGTCAAAATCGGACGCCCATTCGAGTTCGGACAGGGACTTGCCTACAACAGGCATGAAGGTGTAGTCACCACACTCGATACCATCACCACGAAAGGAAAACCGCTCAATAAAGAAATCTTCGACATACCGCGCGGATACAAAAAGACGAGTGAGGGCGATGTCACTCTCGGGGACAAAACCGAGGACATGCGCGAAATTATCGAGCAGCTTGACTGAACAAATAGGTGCTTATCGGACTAATAAGCAGGTAATAAGCCTATTTCTTTGGGGAACAAGACTATTGGACATCTTAACCAGAAGAAATGACGGAAAAACAGTCCAAAAGTCAAGAGAATCTGCAACCCGGAGTGGAAAGCTCCCCCGGCGGGTCTCTTGGCGGCACAGGGAGCTCTACCTGGATTGAAGAAACCGCCGTGCCCGTTGTACTGGAGCCCGGCTCGGTAGTTCTTGACAAATACAAAATCGTTGAACTGGTCGGTCTGGGCGGCATGGGCAGCGTTTTTCGGGTCACCCACGTCCATCTGGGCACGGTTTACGCCCTCAAGTGTCTCAATAAAGAGCAACCGAAAGATGCGAGCTGGCGGCGTTTTCAAAATGAAGCCAAAGCCGCGCACATTCTCGACCACCCGAATCTGATCAAAGTTCACGACTTCGGACTGCTGCCTGGCCGGCGCCCGTATTTCGTCATGGACTTCGTGGACGGCACGACGGTCGCTGACGAAGTGCAAAGGCTGGGCAGGCTGCCTGTCCTCAGGTGCCTGAGAATTTTCATCCAGGTCGCTTTCGCCATCGCTCATGCGCATGAAAATGGCGTCATCCACCGGGATTTGAAGTCAAGCAATATCATGGTCGTGAAAAGCCCCGATCCGGATCATCCGGAAGATGAGCTGGTCAGGATCGTGGACTTCGGCATCGCCAAGCTGACCGGCGCCGACGAATTTAACCAGCAGACTCTCACCAAAACCGGCGAGATTTTCGGCAGCCCGCTCTATATGAGCCCCGAGCAATGCATGGGCCTGGTAGTGGACTCGCGCAGCGACCTCTATTCACTGGGATGCATGCTCTATGAAGCGCTCACGGGAGCGCCGCCTTTCATCGGTGAGAGCGCGCTGGCAACAATGATGAAGCACCAGTCGGAGCCGCCGCTTTCACTCAAACAAGCATCCATGGGCATCGACTTTCCTGTCGAGCTGGAGCGCATTGTCGCCAAATTGCTCGAAAAAGATCCCAGCGCCCGTTACCAAAACGGCAGTTTGCTTGCCCAAGACCTGATCAATCTCGAGAGCAAACTGAAGTCGCGAACCGCCGAATCAGGAACGCTTGAGGACGGAACACGTTCAGGCAATCGGACTGCTTACGAAAAAAAGGGGAAGTCAATCTTTTCCGGCAATCCGATCGGTCAAGGCGTTATCGCTGCAGTTTCATTCCTGGCGGGCATGGGTGTCACTTATTTCTTGCTGCAAAGCGAGCTGGAAGCGGCCAAGACAACGAAAGCTCCAGTCTACATTCCACCGGCGCCGGTGGCGGCGACTCCGGCGCTCGATGAGAAGCCGTTTTCGCATATCGACCCGGCAACCAAAGAAAGAGTTTTTGACTTTCCGAAAACAACAATCGGGTCCTTTATTTTTTCGGATCAACCCGGCATCAACTGCGTAAACGTCAAGCGCATACCGCAAAATCGCTTGATTGGCTTCAATCCGACTTACGCCGCCCTGAGCAAATTTCCCAATCTGCTCAAGAAATTCGCACCGGACGATTTGACTCTTCTGTATCTGTCGCGAAACGAAGCCTCGACGCGGATTTTCAATACGATTCCGCACTTGACCGGTTTGAAAGCGATCAATGTCAAATTTACCGATTTCAGCGACAACGACTTCAAGTATCTCGATGCATTGCCGAACCTCAGCTATTTGAACGTCAGCTATGCCAATGTTTCAGGAGACGGCATCGCCAAATTGAAATATCTGAACAAGCTGACATCGCTTCACTCCGGGAGCATTCCCAGCATTCAACCGGTGCTGAAAGCTGCTCCTAAAATTCCCAATCTCTATCAACTTTCTCTGCATGCGGATCAACTGGACGACAACTCTTTAGCCGACATCTCCAAGTGCGCGAAACTGCGGGCTCTGTCGGTCGGCTCGAATCGCAGTGTCACGGACAATGGCGTCAAACATTTGCTGAAACTCAAACAGCTAAAATATCTCGACCTTTCCGGCACTGCTGTAACCATGGCCAGTTTGCCTTTATTCAAACAAATGCCCCAGTTGAAAGAATTAGTTATTCCTCTGGGCATGACGGATCGAAGTGACGTTGAGATTTTGAAAAAAGCTCTGCCGAGGGTTAAACTCACAGGAAGCAGTCCTGACAGCAACACACCTCCTTACTGTCTTGATTTCGACTGGAAAGGCGAGGGTCTGTAGGCAAGATGGCGGACGGCGAGGAAGAAATGACAGATAGCACCGCTCCAGAGAAGTCCGGACTGCCGGCGCCGGTCTCGGACAGAGAATTGCCTTTCGCTGAGACGACTTTATCGCTGAGCGCTCAGCCGCCAGTCGAATTGCAGCCGGGAGTGGTTCTGCTCGATAAATTCAAGGTTCTCGAACTTCTTGGTGTAGGCGGCATGGGCAGTGTTTATCGTGTCGAGCACTTGTTCATGAACCAGCAGTACGCCCTTAAATGTTTGAACAAGTGTCAACGCAACGACATCAACTGGCGACGCTTCGAGAATGAAGCAAAAGCAGCCAATATGCTGGATCACGCCAATCTCCTGCGAGTTTTCGAATTCGGACTTTTGCAGGGCGGACGTCCTTACTTCTTGATGGAGCTGGTCAACGGAGTCACTCTGGCCGATGAGGTAAAGCGATTGGGACGGCTGCCCATGAAGCGCGCCATCAAAATATTCATCCAGGTTGCCTTTGCAATTGACTATGCGCACGAGCACAAGATTATCCACAGGGATTTGAAACCCAGCAATATCATGCTGAAAAAAAAGGAAGGCGAAGATAGCGAGTCGGTGAAGGTCGTCGATTTCGGCATCGCCAAACTTACAGGCGTTGATGAATTCAACCAGCAGACGCTTACCAAGACCGGTGAAATCTTCGGAAGCCCTCTCTACATGAGCCCCGAGCAATGCACGGGTACAACCATCGATCATCGCTCGGATCTCTACAGTTTGGGTTGTCTCTTCTATGAATCTCTGACAGGCGCGCCGCCATTTATCGGCGACACGGCGCTGGCCACAATGATGAAACATCAGGGCGAGCCGCCGCTTTCGCTCAAGGAAGCATCGATGGGCATCGGCTTTCCGATCGGTCTGGAGAAAATCGTCGCCAAGCTGCTCGAGAAAGATCCGAACATGCGCTATCAACATGCAAGCGCGCTGGCAAAAGATCTGATTGACTTAGAGCGCAATTTGAGCGGGGAGACAACACCTTCTCTCAAGAAAGGTCAATTGCCTTCGGATAAAGGCAAACTGGTCTCAAAAGGAAGCGCAGACACTTCTACCAATACCATTGCCGTTGCCATCCTTGCCGCCTTTATTGGTGCAATTGTCGGAGGTGGGCTCTGCTACTGGGCTTTGAACAGCCAGTTGAATGAGCTGAGCGCGCGATACGAAGCGCTCAAAGCAGGTCAAAACACTTTTGCAAGCGAAGCTCAGAGTGAAGGGCAAGCGGCAACGAAATCAAGCAGCAGCGCTGCACCACAGGCGGGCAGCTATTCGAAGATCGTTGATGGACAAAGGATACTAAAATTCCCGGCTGGAAAAACTCTGGGCTCGCTCATTGATGACCAGGGTTTTGTCATTGAGGCTCAAGAAGAAAAGAAATTTCCAAAAGACAAAAAGCTCCTTCTCATCTCGAGAAATGACACGATAAACAATCCGGAGTTGCTGGCGGGCTTTGCCCCAGACGATCTCAAGGCCATTGTCTTTGAGCCTCAAGCCATCACCAAGCCTGAGGGCTATCTGTCCATCGCCAATCTCACCGGGCTGGAAGCATTGAATGTCAAACATTCGCTTTTCAATGACACATCTCTTGCCGGATTGGAAAAGCTGACTAATCTGCAGTACTTCAATTGCGATGATACCCGCGTTCACGGCACCGCGCTGGCTAGATCACCCATCTTGAAAAATTTGAAAGCTCTGGATGTTTCCAACAATTCCGAGATGTTTCCATTCTGCCAAATTTTGAAAGAACTGGATAACCTGGCGGAATTGCAAATGCAACACTGCCAGCTTGACGACATGCTTTTGAAAAGTGTTTCTGAATGCAAATCACTCAAGGTGCTTGGACTTTCGCAGAACAGGGACATCACCGATGTCGGCATCACTTATCTTCTCGATTTGAAAAACCTTGCCTGGCTGGACCTTACGCGAACATCAGTATCTCCCAATTGCCTGGCAACTTTGCTTGCCATGCCTGCTTTAAAGAAAGTCGAGCTGGCCGAATTGCATTGGACGGACAAGCAAAAGACAGACTTTCAAAAAGCAGTCAGAGCCAAGAAGCCTGCGCTCAAAATCTTTTGGGACGACCAGGAAACATCGGATCACGGTCAGGTCCTGCCTGACTTAAAATGGGCCGGCAATCTAAAATAGATTAACCGGCGGTCTTAGTTTTGTAGATGAGTGCAAGAGCGCAGATGTCGCAAGACTCACGAGAAAATGTTGAAAACGCAGAGTTGTCGCTCGAGCAGTCGAACGATAAAACTGGCCTTCCTGATTTTGAAGACACCACGATAAATGCCGCATTGCAACCGCCGGTGGTGCTGGAACCGGGTCAGGTGATTCTGGACAAATTTCGCATTATCGAGCTGCTTGGGCGCGGCGGCATGGGCAGCGTTTATCGCGTCGAGCATTTGATGGTCAATCGCATGTATGCTCTCAAATGCTTGAGCAAAACACAAACGAACGACGCCGGTTGGCGGCGCTTTCAAAATGAAGCGAAAGCCGCCCACATGCTCGATCATGCCAATCTGATTCGGGTATACGAATTTGGTTTGCTGCCTGGCGGCCAACCATTTTTCTTGATGGAGCTTGTTGAAGGTCCGACCTTGTCCGACGAGGTAAAACGGCTTGGTCACCTGCCTCTCAAACGTGCGCTGAGAATTTTCATTCACGTTGCTTTCGCGATTCAGTATGCGCACGAGCATAAAGTCATTCACAGAGATTTAAAGCCCAGCAATATCATGTTGGCAAAATCGCAGTATGAGCATGAGCCGGAACTCGTAAAAGTTGTAGATTTCGGTATTGCTAAGCTAACCGGCGTTGACGAATTCAATCAGCAAACTCTGACCAAGACAGGGGAAATCTTCGGCAGCCCGCTCTACATGAGTCCGGAGCAGTGCATAGGCGTGGCTGTCGATCACCGATCCGATCTTTATTCTCTGGGTTGTGTTTTCTATGAAACATTGACAGGTGCGCCGCCATTTATTGGTGACAGCGCTCTTTCGACCATGATGAAACACCAGACCGACCGCGCCCTTTCGCTTAAGGAAGCTTCTCTTGGCAATGAGTTTCCTCAAGAGATGGATAACATCATCGAAAAAACATTGCACAAAGACCCCAACGATAGGTATCAATCAGCCCAGGCTTTGGCAGAAGATTTGATAGAACTGGAAAAAGTGCTGGACAGTGCTCCTGTTCCTGCATTCAGAGCAGCACTGGGCAGTGCCGCTCAAAAATTGGAGGCGAAGAAAACGACTCTCACACACATGCCGAATCCTTTTGCAATGTTGGCATTTGGCGCGCTTACATTCGTGCTCGGCTTAGGCCTGAGTTATTTGCTGCTCAAACAAGAGCCGGAAAAAGTCCTCAGCGAGTTCAGCGGCAAAAACCTCAAATTCTCAAAAGAAGAGCGCAAGGCCGCTGCCAAGTTGAACCCCGTTCCTGAAGCAAAGCCGGTAACAAATTTCTTCTCCACTAAGAAAGGTCAGTTTCTCGAGTTTCGATTCCCGCAAGACAAATCTTTAGGTTTGATCGAACAGAAAAACGGAACTCAGAGACCTGCCAGAGGGTTGGTTAAAGTGCCGCTCGGCGAACCTATCGGTTTGCGCACCAGTGATTTCCTGCTGCAAAATCCGCATCTCATGGAAGGTTTTAGGCCTGATGATCTCAGCGTTCTGGATTTTGGCGGCAGCCGAAGACTGAATGTAGAAATATTCCCTCACCTGGAAAGATTAACCGGCTTGGTCATTCTCAACGTCAGCGGCACTGAGTTCGGCGATGCGGAGCTGCCACTTTTGAAAAATATGACCAAGCTCAGGTATCTCAATTTAGCGACAACAAACGTTTCCTGCCAAGCGCTTCTAAAATCTCCAATCATCGACAATCTCAATTGTCTCGATGTTACCTGCACTGATGATGCCAAATTGATCGCTGCCGCCGTCTATCGATTGCCAAATCTGAGGCAACTGGTGATGGGCGGCGCATTGATCAGCGATGCCGACATGAAAAACCTGGCCAGGAGCAAATCGATCAAGGTGCTTTGCCTGGCTTCCAATATGGTCACGGATAAAGGCATCGCGCAGCTAGTGCCGCTAAAAACATTGGAATGGCTAGATCTCTCATCGACCAACGTCAAATTGGACGTGCGCAAATACGCCGCGCAAATGCCCAATTTGAGAATTCTCGAAATGGGCAACATGTTTGGCGAAGAATCACGAGAGGAAGTCATTAACTATCTTTCGCGTCACAGACCGCATTTGAAGATTTTGTGGATGAACACCGACACGCATGATCTGGAGGCTGCCATGCCCGAATTTGTCTGGCATGGAGATAGCGTTTCACC
>JADYYD010000478.1 GCA_020853845.1 Candidatus Melainabacteria bacterium | reverse complement strand
TGACCTCGTGCATGCGTTTCTTCGCTGACTGAACTTTTTTCATGCCGACGCTGTCAGTCGAGTGCAAAATCTGGCGCTGCAAATTAGAAAGCTCGACTGCATCGAAATCTACGATGCCGATGGTGCCAACTCCGGCTGCAGCAAGATACAGGCTGACAGGGGAGCCGAGCCCGCCCATGCCAATCACCAGCGCGCTCGACTGCTTCAGCCGCAACTGCCCTTCTTTTCCCACTTCGTCCAAGAGCAAATGACGGCTGTATCTCGTCAGCTCGCTGGATGAAAGCCCGGACTTGGGCTTGGACTCAGATGTGGGCTCACAATTGGGCATGGTCTTCTTTGGAAACCCCGACTCTTGCAGTGAAATGATAGCAGCCCGTGCTTGCCAATAGATGTGAGAGCCGAAAGCGTGCACTTTAGGGACTGTTTGCCGCCTTAGCTAAGGGCGTCCAAATTACGCTAAAGTGCAGCTAGTTGGACACCGACGAGCGCAAAAGGTTTCCTACATACCACCTGCGGGCCGGAGGTTCATGGAAAAAGCCAATATCATCGCCGCCTGGATTGGAATTTTGGTCGGTTTTTTCGCCGGCGTCATTCCCGGTCTCTTCTTTCACGACGAAGAATGGATGGGTGGTTATTCTAGCTGGCCGCGGCGCTTGATGAGACTGGGGCATGTTTCCTTCTTCGGCATCGCGTTTGTCAATCTTTCCTTTGCTTTCACAGTAGGGCACCTGAATTTGACGGGCGATCTCGTGCGGCTGTCTTCGATACTTTTTATCGTTGCGCAGATTGCGATGCCGACAATCTGTTATGGAGCATCACTTAAGAAAGTGTTGCGCAACTTGTTTTTCATACCGGTGCTCAGCCTTATCATTGGCGCATCGGCACTTATCATCGTCATCCTGCAAGGTGCATAAGCTTGAAAATTGCGCTTATATCAATGAATGGCATTCGAGCCAACGACAAGGAGCTTTTGCGTTTGGGCTTGAATCTTCCGGGGTTCGTAGAGCGCAGCCGTGCAATTGCTTCCTTGCCCAGTCTGGGATTGCTGACTCTGGGCGCTTTGACGCCCGGCACTCACGAACAGACATATATCGAAGTGCCGGACATAAATGAGATGGAACAACTGCCTCAGGGCTATGACCTGGCTGCGATTTCTTGTTTTAGCGCGCAGATTGGCGAGGCATATGAGCTTGCGGACAGGCTTCGAGCCGCCGGAACCAAGGTGGTGATGGGCGGCAATCATGTTTCGGCGGAAACCGAAGAGGCGCTTGGCCATGCGGATTCCGTCATGATCGGCGAAGGCGAACTTTTCTGGTCGTCGATGCTGGCAGACTGTGATTCCGGTCGGCTGAAGGAAACATACGGCAGCATGTTCGGCAATTTCAATCTGGCGCAAGCACCTTTGCCGGCTTACGGTTTGCTCGATCCGACCAGATACAATCGCGTCACAGTGCAAACCAGCCGGGGATGCCCCATGCGCTGCGAATTCTGCGCCAGTTCAGTTTTGTATACTCGCAAGTATAAGCAGAAGCCCAAAGAGCTTGTGCTGACTGAGATACGACAGTTGAAAGCGATGTTTGCGCGACCGTTCGTCGAGTTCGTCGACGACAATGCCTTTGTCGATAAGCGCTATTGGAAGGAGCTTTTGCCGGAGTTAGCCGCAGAGGAATTTCGCTGGTTTGCCGAAACCGATCTGTCGGTGGCGGACGATCCTGAGTTGCTGGAAGCGATGCGAAAGGCAGGCTGCAAGCAGGTCTTAATTGGATTTGAAAGCCCTGTCGAGGACGGATTGAACGGAATCGAGCTCAACTCCAATTGGAAAGCCAGGCGCTGGGGCAAGTACAAGCAAGTGATTCAGAAAATTCAAAGCCATGGCATTCGCGTCATCGCTTGTTTTGTCGTCGGTCTTGACGGGCAGAACAAGGGCATCTTCGATGCCGTGCTTGAATTCGTAAAGGAAGCTATGCCTTTCGACGTTCAAATAACAGTGCCCACCGCTTTTCCCGGAACGCCTTATTACCGCAGGCTTCTGGCCGAAGACCGACTGATCGAGCCGCGCTCTTGGAATAAGTGCACGCTGTTCGATGTCAACTTCAAGCCGACCGATATGGATGCCGAGGAATTGGCAGCCGGATTTCGCAAATTGGGCGTCGAGCTCTATGCCGACAAGATGATGCGCCATAGGCGCGAAGGATTTATAAGGCAATGGAAAGATAATATAATTTGCCGCAGGCGAGCGCAACGAGAGGCAATATGACGGAAAAAGAACTGAAGACGATAGCGGCGCTCTTTTACTTCAGTTCTGCATATGACTTCGTTCTTGGTGTGATTTTTATCGTTGCCGGTCCGTGGTTTTTTCGAGTTTTTGCAGTCGATCCGCCCAATCACTGGGGGTATGTGCAGTTTCCAGCGTTTCTGCTCATTACTTTCGGCATTATGTTTTTCCAGATTGCCGAGAACCCAAAGACAAATCGCAATCTCATTCCTTACGGTATTTTGTTGAAAGCCTCCTATTGCACAGTGGTGGCACTGAATACATTTCTTGCCGGCAATTTGCCCGATATGTGGAAACCATTTGCCGTGGCGGATTTCCTGATGATGCTCGGCTTCATCTGGTCATACAAAAAATTGGGCGCGCACAAAGTCGCCGTGGCTGCTGATGATCGCGGCAATATCGCCCCGCACTGATCTGTTAAGCGCCTTGGGCTTACGTTTTTACTTCAGACAATCGTGCTTTTCTGACAATTTCTTCTTGCCACAGGCAAATCTGCGCCAAATCCCATCCCACTTCCAAGCTGATTTGCTGTCTGGTCAGACCTTCACCGATCAGCATCAGTAAATCGATGTCGCTTTCGGACAGGCAGCTTTCCTCATCGAGCACATTGGCGTCGACGATCTTATGCGCATTCCAGGGGGAAAGGATGAGGTCGGTGGCGCAAAGGTTTGTTGCGGCGGCCTGTG
>JADYYD010000477.1 GCA_020853845.1 Candidatus Melainabacteria bacterium | reverse complement strand
TGTTGAATAGGCAGACCCGAATCTGGGTTAATATACTATCGACGCCCTGAGGTCCCGCTTTTACACCATGTCAAAGATTCTCCTGGTTGAAGACGACACAGAAATTTGTGGCTGGCTGGAAGATTGGTTCAGGCAGGAAAATTTCGTTTTCGAATCGGCGCACAACGGCGAAGACGCCCTTCAGCTCATGGGGCAGTTCGATTTTGATGTCGTGATCCTCGATTGGGGGCTGCCCGACATCACCGGCATTGAGGTGTGCAAGCGTTACCGTGCCAATGGCGGCGAGGCGCCGGTTTTATTCTTGACAGGAAAAAGCGATATCGACGACAAAGAGCAAGGTCTCGATTCAGGCGCCGATGACTATCTCACCAAGCCGTTCGACGTCAGGGAGCTGGCTGCTCGCGTGCGCAGTCTGCTGCGCCGTCCGAAACAAATTTTGCCGGTCGAGCTGACCATAAATGGAGTCGCTCTGGACTTGAAAACAAGAGTCGTCAGAGAAGGCACCAATAACTTGCGTTTGATGCCCAAGGAATGTGCGTTGCTCGAATTCCTGATGCGACACCCCGATACGATTTATTCGTCGAAAGCGTTATTGGATGCGGTGTGGAGATCGGACAGCGACTCGTCTGAAGACACCGTTCGTACCTGCATGCGTACATTGCGGTTGAAACTGCAAAAACTCGGGCGCGACGACTTGATAAAAACCATCCTCGGCTCTGGTTATATCATCGAACTGCCGAAGCAATAAGCATTAAAGTTGCTTACCAGCTATATCTTGCACAATTTCAAGGTCTTCTTCTTGGACGTTGCTTTTGACGCGCAAAATTGTAATTCAACTAAACTGCTGTTTCCCATCCGTCATAACTGCAGCCGAATTTCTCGCCAAATGCCTCGAATTCTTCTTTCCGCGCGGACATTTGATTGGGTTTGGCTACTTCCTTGACCCTCAAAACGTACTCACCTTCGTCAATATACTCATCGTCTTCAAAATCGCAGTTGCCTAGTTCAAACCCCATTTTCAAAATCTCTTTAGACAGCCGATTGACTGTTTCTGCATCTTTGCAATAAAAGAAATGTACAATCGCGCGAGGTTCGTCAAGCTGTACACCTCGATCTTTCAAGATCGCTAGTAACGGATCCTTCAGATCGTAAGGGTCATCATCATTCATCAATTGAGTCTCAAGAAGTAAATCCAACGCCTAAATTCTAATACAGAACGAAAAAATGAGGCTGAACAAGCATCAGATGCTTTGAGAAAACCGCCGATTTATTTGAAATTCAGAACAGCAAGAGCGAACCGCTTAAGGAGTGAAAGCGATTCGCCCAGACTGTTGGTTCGCGCGTTGTTATTTCATCTGTACTGTGCAAACTACCGGTTGCTCGGCATCGGTCTTCTTGAAAAATGCCACCATGCGCACTGGCTTTTTCACAGCGCCCGGCGAGGGAAATGGTGCAGAATTTTTGATCGCTTTGATAAGCGCGGTTCTGGTTAATGATGATTGACCCTCTGCAGGCGCATCTTCATCATCCAGCAAACGCAAATGATTGACGTTGCCGCTGGCATCCATGTCGAATCCGATTTTCGCTTTAACGACATCAAAGCCGCTCGGCACAGAATAGTTTTTCACTATCTTGTTTGAAATCTCTTCTAAGTATGCTTTGTTCTCCGGCTTTGTTCCGCAGCCTGTGGCGCCGTTTTTCTCGCAGTCAGCGGCGCTGGCGAAAGTAGTGGCTACCGTAAATGCGCTGAGCACACTTGTCGCTGCCGGCAGAAGATTTTTCTTCATTGCATTTGTCCTTTATGTCCAGTATTAACTAGAAGCGGTGGCGATGCGCCACTATGACAAGGCGATTCTAGCCCATGAAGTAGCACTTTTCTGCAAGTTTGATTTATTTTCCTTTCGGGAACATCGCGTAAAAAATTTCGTCGCACCCGCTGAGGTTTGAATCTGGATCACTCCCAGTCCTCGACAAGTAATTCAGGCACTCTCTTAAGCTCTCCAACATTGTGTGTTACGAGCACAAGTTTTCTGGCAATTGCCTGCCCAGCAATCAGTACATCATATGGACCAATTGGTGTTCCCTTCGATGATAGAAACGCTCGAATTTTGCCCGACTGTCGCGCGTCTTCGATATCGAATTCCAGAACCTCAAATTGAAGCTTGTCTATCAATGAAACGTTCTCAGCGGCTCTGCGACTTCTAAAAGCTCCATAATAGAGTTCATTTGCCACGATTGAGGAGACTGCAATCTCACCCGGACGGTGTTTACGCACTCGCCGAAAGATACGGGAATCTCTATTGTTTAGCAAACTTATGACTGCATTTGCGTCCAACAAGTAACGACTCATTCAAATAGCCCGTCAAGGTCTGGGCGTACTTGCTGATGAACGGGCTCATGCACTGCATTAACAAAGTCATCATCCAACTTGCCTGGAAGCTCTTCCAGCCATCCCCAGTCATCGGCTATAGGCTCAAGGATGACGGCATTTCCCTGGCGGCGGATGCGAACAGTGTCACACTGAAAGCGAAAGTCTTTCGGAAGTCTCACGGCCTGCGATCGGCCGGACCAGAATATCTTTGCAGTATCCATTCGCTTTGCGCCTCGTGGTATACACCAAAAGTATATATCATTTTCGCTGCTTCGACAAACGGAACTGCTATCAAAGGCAAATCTACAATCTCATATGGAAATCAAACTCGGAGCGTTTCGTTATTGAAGTCGCATTGCCTGCGCATTCCGGAAAGATGATGATTGGATTGTTTTGCAGAGACTCAACCGCTCTGGTAACCGTCCCGCGAAAAACCAAATTCTCGCTTCCTTCGATTTTCAAAAGTTCTATCTGGCCAAGCTTGCGGATGCGATAGGTGATCCTGCAGTGCAAATGCTGATGGTCCGCCAGAAGCGTTTCAATCTGACGGTAAATCTCATTGTAGAGTTTCTCTACAATTCTCTTATGCCAGTCATCCCAAGTTAAAGCTACAGTAGATGTTGAATGAGGATCTGCTGGAATTCTCGCCCGCTCTGAAATCGGCAGTGTGTCGTCCTGAGCCAGGGCAAAATCGATTTTCAAAGAAGAATCCGTCACATCTTGCGGAAACTGAAACGCATTGCGCTGAGCCAAAGTTTCCACTAGAGTCCGCACCTGCCAAGCAAATTCTCCTTGAGCGCGGTCATCGGTGTGCAAATCGGTGATACTTCCATCGCGATGAATCTTGAATGAAACTCGACAAAAGGCGAAGCCGTTTCCTCTGTCTCTGAAATCTATGTTGCGAACTTCCTCGTGGATTTTGTTGATGATAGAAGCCTTCCAAGTCCGCAAAATCTCATCATGGTGTGAACCTGCTGCCTGGGCAGCGGGAAACGTGCAAGACTGCGGCATCAGGAAACCTCCCACCAAAAACAGCATGGCGAGAGCGATGACATAGGTAGAAAGTTGTTTGCGTTTCAATTTTCAGAACACCCAAACTGTCAAAACACTATTCAAGCATAATTTTAGTGGGGTTTTTCACATGGCAATGGTGAAAATTCACTTGCCAAAACTGTTGACACGCCGATAATAGCCAATACGCTTTTAAATCGCACGAATCGGACCAGGAGCCGCTTTTGGCGCGCTCGCCGCTTGGCGTTCGATTGTTCATTGTGCATACCACAATAATCAAAATGTTGCTGGATCTGCCGCGCTTCCGTTAGAAAGCGCACAGACCGTCACATCTTATTGCTGCCGATTGTGCTGACTGTTTCGTCTGCCGGCCTCACCTTTACATACTTTCTTCACGGAGGCCCGCGTCATGCTGAGGTCGATTTCGCAATCACGCATAAGTGAAAGGACAGCTTGCCAATGCGAGGTTATTTCGCAGGCAAAGAATGGTTGGCATACGGTTGCGCTGAGCATGATACTGCTTTTGGTGCATTTTATTTTGATTTTGAGATTGGGAGGGTTGGGTATTCTCTCGTGTTCAGTTTCGCTCGATAGCCAATTCGAGAGCGCGGCTGGTGCTCCATCAGTATTTGAATTAGTCGCAGAGCAAACCTCCACACCGATTCAATTCTATTCTTCAGTGGACAAACTCGGTCGCATCAAACCTGACAGCTTGCGCAAGATGGCAATCCATGGTGCAGACACGTATGGAGGAATCAAGCGTTTTTCCCAGCAAGACGTGGTAGGCGAGGCTTTAGATGGTTGTTGGCAAAGTCTTTGGTTTTCGCTGCGCAAATGGATTACCCGTTTTCTAGCTGATGGCGCACATTGGCTGATGGTGTCATCGGCGGTGCTCATGGCTCTTTACTTGATGAAAAAGAAAAATGCGAAGATTTAGCGAGTTTCACCGGACGGAATAGATTGAACCACGCCATGCAATCTATTCAGCTTTCAGAGGGAACAGAGGAGCGGCAAGTGATCTTGCTGCTCCTTCTGTTTCGAGACTTAGAATTAGCGAAGAGGCAGTTTGAAACGCGCTTCGATCAATTTGCGATTGCGAATGCGGCGCGATTTTCTGCGTTTGATTTTCGGCGCTCCGGGCGAAATCCATTTGTCCCAGACGATAAGCGAAAGTGTTTGCCACTTTGTGCGCCAGCCGTTTTTAAAAGACGAGTTTTTGCACACTCTGACTAAAGAGCGCGGATACGGCGCTTCTTTGCGTTCTGCCGCGGAAATCCTAGCGAAGAACCGCCTGGCGAGAGGTTTTAGGTTCAACGAGATTGTTTTTGGTGCGAACATGTAAGGGAAATGCTCAGCTATGTGAGCTCGGTTGCCGACTATTCCTTCGATAAGCCGAAACGCCGATGCCCGAGCGGGTAAGCGAACCAGTTAACAGTGGCAATCGAGAGGAAGGCAATATGGTACACCAATTCGGGCTGAATTTGGCTCATGGCAACCATCTGCGCCGGGGTACGTACTGCTGTCATTGCACCACCAACCTTGCTTAGCTGACGATTTGGCGGCATCTGAAATTTCCATAAAGGAAGTCAAGAGGTTTCTGAATCCATGCCATTCTGGTCCTAAGGAGGAAAAGAACGAAGTCGTCGTGCAAGTTTGAAAACGCGAGGGTACTCCTATGGAAATGATGAAAAAGGCAGCCGAGCTTGCTGATGAAATGATCAGCACGGTCGGTTGGTTGCTGAATAGAGCAAGCTCTTCCTCGAAGCTCTACGACATCTCGGATGCGAAAGGATTGACGGCTGAAGTAAGTGTGTCGATTCAGGGCGCTAAGCCCGGCGAAGTGGTTGTCCTGCTGGGACATTCGCTGCGCAATTTTTCGGCGCGTGCGGTCAACGGCAATGATGTATTTGAGCGCGGATCGAAGGTGGTCATTGTCGATTCCGGCGCCAACGTCGTGTACGTGAAATCATTCGTCGACGCCGAAATCGACAGTCGCAGACAAGTTGATTATGAATGATGCGCCTTCACCAAGACGGCTCTGGCAGCGGATTTTGCCGCCATGCGCTTCGATGATGCGCTTGCACACGTAAAGTCCAAGCCCAGTATTCGAGCTGCTCTTCGACTCGCCTGGCTCTTTCCAAAATCGTTTGAACAACGTTGGAATCACATCGGGCGAGATGCCTTTGCCCTGGTCTTTTACCAGTATGCATACGCCGCTTCCCGAGCGGTTCGCTATGATTGAAATCTTGCTGCCCGCAGGGCTGGCTTTGATGGCGTTGTCCGTCAAGTTTATGAGCACTCTGCGGATGCCTATCCTGTCAGCCAAAATCATGGGCAGGTCGTCATCGATCATGGCGGAAAGATCGACATTGGCCGCGAGCGCAAAAGGTTTCAGCTCCGGCAAGCACTCTTCGACTACTTCTTTGACATTCATCGCTTCCATAAAGAAAAGCTGCACTCCTTCCTGCTCTTGATAGGTGAGCAAGAGGTTCTGCACCATCCACAGCATGTGTTTATTGCTGCGTCTGAGTGTCATCAAAGCATCGGAGAGCTGCGGCGAAACTTCTCCCAGTGAGCCGTTCAAAACGCTTTCCAGAAAACGCTCCGCGCCGGCAAGAGGGACTTTTAGATCGTGCGCGAGCGCTGTGATGAATTCGTCGCGCTGCTGGCTTACTTTCAGGCGGTCGGTTACGTCCTTGATGATGAGGACGAAGCCCGTGACGACGCTTTCGGTCGACTTCACCGGCCAGATGATCAAATCGCAGTAGAGACCTTCCTGATGTGAAGGCGTCGGTCCGAGATGATAGCCGTTGATCTCGATGGGATGGTCTTCGGCAATCGCCTCGTGGAACTGTCCGGGGGTGAGAGCGGACACCAAAACGCAGATATGCTTGTTGGCGATTTTTTCGTGCTTCAGCCCAAAGAGCTGGCAAAATGCCGGATTGGCGTCTTTCACTTTTAACTCTCGGCTGATGCGAACAATGCCGACTGGCGCGCATTCTAGAATTTGCTGAACAGTCTCTCGCTCACTGTCGAGCTGTTTTTGCTCGTATTTTTGAACTCGTCTGCGTTCCACGCAACCGCTCAGAGCATCGAAAAGCAGATCGCCGTCCAGGCTCTGCCAGACCAGAAATTGCTGGGCGCCCCAATTGAGGCTGTCGATACCCACATGCTCGTTTTCCGGCGAGCAGAGCGTGATTATGGGCACTCCCGGCGCCTGTACCTGCAGTTTTAGGACTGCATCAAGTGTGTCAGTCGGCTGCCCGTTAGCCTCGATGAGGATCACGTCCGTTTTTCCTTTGGTCAAAGTCTGCAAGGCATCGGGCAATGTGTCGGCGCAGTCTATGAAAACCGGAACTGTCCGGCCTTTCTCTAAAACCTGTCTGATCTTAGTGGAATCAAGGTTTATTCCCGGCAGGAGCAGGACATTGATGACGTTCATGTCCGCTGTAGTTTCATAGAGGTTAGTCATGCGGTCCGGACACCTTTTATATGGTCTGCCTTGTTTTAGTTTCATACCACGCTAAGAAAAAAACAGAACCCGTAAATCTTGTCTGGGCGGCGATTTTGGATTTACCGCGGGATGCTCGGACAGCCCGAACCGGCGCCGCTTTTCGAATCCCGCGCTGCTGATAAATCGATAAGATCCTCTCCAGAAGAGGCAAATGCGCAAATGTGGGTATGTTAAAAGTGGTCCTTCAGAGCAGCAAACGGCAGACCGGCTCTTAGATATCCTGATGTCACAAGATACGAATCATGACGACAATGCAAAAGGTGTTGGCGAGCTTCTCAAGGAAGCAGCCAGTGCGATCAAGATGCGCCGATTCGACGAAGCCGAAGACTATTGCGTTCAGGCTCTGGGTGTTTTAGACAAAGCCAGCGCAACCGAGCATCCCAGCAAGGCTATGGCGCTGGAATTCATGGGCGACGCGCTCACTGGCTCGGAGCGTTACGAGGATGCGGCAAACTTCTACAAGCGGGCCATGGACCTGTCCGAGCGCATTTTTACTCAGGAGAACCAGGTCTATATTGCCATTGTCTATAAGCTGGCCCGCACTTATGAAAGCCTCAGTCTGCTCGATGAGTGCGAACCCTTCTATAAATCCGCAGACGAACTTGCTAAGCGATTCTTGTCTGCGGATCATCCTTTGCGCGAGACGATTGCCGATGGCTATGCGCATTTGATCTCTCGCTCCAAGAAGCGCAAGGAAAAAGTGAGCGCCATCATGGATTCTTTTCGCGCGGGAAAAGGGCATGCCGACCGCGCCGCTCTCGAAGCGCAAGAAGCGAGCGAAGAGGGCGGAGGCGATGAAGATGACGCTGCGGCGGGGGCGCGCAATGAAGCGCATGCGGCGACCGCATATAAGGACTTGCGAAACAAATCCACTGTTTATGAGCATTCCGCTGAGTCGATGCAGTGGTGGATCAACATAATTTTGTTGCTTGTAGTGGGTTGCATCATTTATTTGGGCTACCAGCACGTTTATAAACCTGCGCCGAGCACACAGCCTCAGTCGGGGCGACCGCCTGCGCCGCCGGAGCAAGCCGAGCAAGTTGAAAAATCTTCAGTTGAGCCTGCTACGTCTCCGTCCGCGGCTGCTTCGAGCAGTGATGATGGTCTGGCGATTGTCAAAACATATTCATCGCTGGATGGCAATCGCAAATTGAAGATGGGAAACGCGAATGATGGAACGGTTGAGTTTGGGAAAGAAAAACTGAAAGCACTAATTTTTAAAGGTGCGGATGCCTGGAAGGCGGATTCTGAGCCGGGTGCCAAAGACGCAATAAAACTGACTTATACGGAGATGCCTGGAGGAGTTGTCGACGCCGCCGGTTATGTCCTGTATGCAGAGGATTCGCCGGAAATGGAAGTGCGCACGGCCATGCAAGCGGTAGCGAAATCGCTGCGCCATGCCTTTCTTCTGCGCGGCAGCTTTCCGCAAAATGCTGAAGAGTTGAACGAGCTGCAAGTCAATTACAGAAATCCGATTACGGGAAAAACTGAGACGCCCATTATTCAAATCTATCGTGGTGACGGGGGGTGGATGCCCAGCAATCCGGAAGAGAAGTCGACTTTCGAGACATCTTTCGAGGCGGGAAACCTCTGGACCAACGAACCCCCATTTCTTCCCGGAGCGCTGCATGTTTTCTTGATGGCGGGAGCGCCGAGTTCAGAGCCTGGAGCCGCAAGCGATCGGGTTTCGGTCGCTATCATCAAAGGCGCCGATCGCAGCGGCACTCCTGTGAAATTGGACAAGGAGAAGGCCTTTCTTATAGTGTTGACGCCGAAATCGGAGCGCACGAGTGTCAGTTCAATACCGCTGCCGGACAAGGCTTCCGGTTCGCAGAAAGCATTAATTACTATCACCTCCAAGAAGTGAAGCAGTTCACGTTTGATTGCAATTGCCGTTTGCGGGTTGATTTTGAAAACGGCTGTGTTAGTATTCCAGTCTGTTCGCGACCAATTTCCTTACGGAATTTTTCATTTGCTGACGCATCTCACTAAATTTGGCTGGTGGCGCTGGTTTCAAACACCGGGTAAGTCGTTTGCGACCGGCTATGATGCGCGTATAAGTTAAAGCCATAAAAGGCAAAAGCATCTCAACCGCAGGCTTACCCGAGAGGTACCTGCGGTTTTGTTTTGCAGATATGGCATAAGGAGATTACAGAGGAATGAAAGCCGAAGTGAAAGACAACGTTGATGTGAATTTGCATAAGAAGCGTGTCACCGGCGACACTGGGTGCGCGATTTCGTATTCGGCTGATTTCACAACTCCAATCGCGCTCTTTGACAGATTATCGAGAAGCTCTCGTGATGCCTTTCTTTTCGAGAGCACTGAGGGTGATGGAAAACTCGCCCGCTACTCTTTTCTTGGTGTAGATCCCTTGCTCGTCGTCGAATTCGATGATACAAACGCTCACCTGGAAAATTGCGCGGACGGAAGCCGCGAGGCAATCGCAATATCGAATCCGATTGATTTTCTGCGCGAATTGCTGGAGAGCAACCCGATTCCATCGCATCCGCTTATCGCCGAGTCGCCGTTCTGCGGCGGGTTGGTCGGATATCTCGGATATGGGGCGACAGGGTTTACCGAGAAAATCCCTCAGCAGAAGAAAACATTCACCAACGTTCCAATTGGCCGTTATGGTTTGTACGATTCTTTTGTTCTTTTCGATCACCAATATCGCCAGGTGACGTTCTTTTCCGCCAGAGGCGAAAAACACATCAATGAGCTGGTTCACCGCTCTTTGTTGCACTCTCAACTGCCGCCCTTTCGACTGGACATGCGAAAAGCCACAAAAGACGAGCTGTTTAAAAACGTCTCCGGTCCGTTCACTAGAGAGAGTTTTATCAATGCAGTGCTTGCAGCAAAAGAAAAAGTTCTTGCCGGTGAAGTTTTTCAGATCGTTGTCGCGCAGCGATTTTCCGTGCCCATCTCTGCGCCGCCAATCGATGTTTATCGCGCGCTGCAGGCGACAAATCCCAGCCCATACGCATATTTTCTCAAGTGTCCCGGCTTCTCTTACATCGGTTCTTCACCGGAAACTTTTGTCAGAAGCAACGACAGAAAAGTGTTGTTGCGCGCGATTGCAGGAACGCGTCCGCGAGGCAAAGATCGCCGCGAGGATGAGGACCTCGAAATAGAGCTTCGGCAGAGCGAGAAAGAGATGGCGGAACACCGAATGCTCGTCGATTTGGGGCGTAATGATTTAGGGCGCATTTGCGCTCCCGGCACTGTCAAAATCGGCGAGCTGGCATGTCTGACGCGTTATACGCATGTCATGCATCTGTCCACGGAAGTCACGGGCACGCTGGCACCGAATAAAGATGTCTTCGATGCATTCGAAAGTTGTTTTCCCGCGGGCACTGTATCCGGTGCGCCGAAAGTGCGAGCAATGGAAATTTTGGCTGAACTGGAGCCCGAGCAGCGCGGCATTTATTCCGGTGCTGTAGGCTATTTCGACGCCCGCGGCAATATGGACGGCGCCATCGCCATTCGTTCCGTATTGATTAAGGACGGCACTGCTCATATAAATGCGGGGGCAGGGATTGTCTATGATTCGGAGCCGGACATGGAATACGAAGAAACGCGCAGCAAGGCGATGAGCGTTCTGCAAGCAGTGCGTATCGCCCATCAATTGATGGAGGCAAACTAATGCGCGCCATCATCATCGATAACTACGATTCTTTTACCTTCAATCTCTATCAGATGCTCGTGCCTCTGGTAAGGAAGCTGGAGAAGAGTGAATCAGCCGACGTCGAGGTTTTCCGCAATGATGCCGTCAGCCTGGACGAGATTGTGGCAATGAAACCTACGCATATCGTTCTCTCGCCCGGACCTGGGCACCCTTCCGTGGAGCGCGATTTCGGCGTCTGCAAGGATGTAATTTTGTCTCAGAAAAAGCTCGGCGCAGCGCTTATGGGCGTGTGCCTCGGTCATCAAGGAATTGTCGCTCACCTGGGCGGCGAGGTCGTGCGAGCGCAAGAAATCGTGCATGGCAAAACCAGCCAGATCAATGTTGAAACACCCTCACGCATTTTTGAGGGCATCGGCGGTAAATTCGAAGCAATGCGATACCACTCGCTTGTCGCGAAAGAAGAATCGTTTCCTGCCGACTTGAGAATCACCGCGCGCGAAGGCAAACACGGCTTGATCATGGCGCTGGAGCATAAGAGCGAACCTATTTATGGGGTTCAATTCCACCCGGAGTCAATCGGGACGGCAAAAGGCTCTTTGATCATGGAGAATTTTCTTTCCGTATGATCACGCGCGCGCGAGTTTCCGATATCGTCAATGCCCGGCTTCCTGAAGCCGAGCTTGTCGATGCGTTGAAGCAATTGTCGTGCAGTGAAATTTCGCTTGAAATTTTGCGTTTATTTATTGAAGAAACAAGCGGAACTGCTCTGGGGAAAGACGAATTGCCACCGGGCGCCGGACTCATTGATGTAAGCGGAACAGGCGGAAGTGGCATGGCGCACTTCAACACATCGACATTTTGTGCATTTGTGTTAGCGTCCGGCGGTGTCGGGGTTGCGAAGTTCGGCAATCGTGCTTCGCACAGCGGTGCAGGCAGTGCCGACCTTTTGGAAGCGCTGGGCATCCCTCTGGATTTGCCGCCGGCAAGAGTTGCCGATGTCATCGAAAAATCGGGCGTCGCGTTTCTTTTCGCACCGCATTATTATCCGGGTTTGAAGCGGCTTGCTCCTGCTCGTAAAGCAGTTGGGCAGCCGACAATCTTCAATCACATCGGGCCGCTTTTAAATCCGATCGATCCCGAATTTCGCTTGCTGGGTATTTCCTCGCAACAAATCTATCCATTAATGGTTCAATATTTGAGTGATGCAAAACATGCGGGTGCCTTGGTAGTTCGATCGCAAATGGGCGTCGACGAACTTGTGCCCGGCACGCACAATGCCGTCTTTCACGTCAAAAATGGAATTGCCAGAGAATCTTCATTTTCAGCGAACGGACTTTGCCCGTTTTCTGAAAATGGTGGCAACGAAGAAAATGCACCGCGAACTACCTTCGATCTGGCGCATAATAGAAATCTGTTTGAATCTTTATTGAGTTCCGGACTGAGTTCCGGCGGCTCTGAAGAGATGCAGCCCTGGCTGGATCTGGTTTGCCTCAATGCTGGAGCCGGGTTTTTCGTTACTGGAAAGGCACCCTCAATCGAGGATGGAGCAGCGATGGCAAAAGATTTGATCTGTGGTGGTCGAGTGCGAGAGAAGTTCGATGAAGTAAGGCGGGTGTATGAAAAGTGTGCTGCGTGAAATAGTGGAGCATAAGCGCGGCGAAGTTGCTGAGCGTGAATCCGCGCGCCCACTCACAGCGTTTCGAAACTCCGTCGAACCTGCTGATGGGCGTTTTCTCACTGCATTCGCCGCTCAAGATCGCGCCAATATAATTGCTGAGGTAAAACCGCGCTCGCCATCAATGGGAAGCGCTTCCAAAAGTTTCGACCTGGCCAGTGTACTTTCCACCTACAACAAACACGCGTGCGCGATTTCGGTTTTGACCGACGAAAAGTATTTCGGCGGCAGCTTGTCGCTTTTGGCCGAAGTTAGAAAACTCTCTTGCCTGCCGGTTCTCTGCAAAGACTTCATCATCAGCCTCTATCAAGTCTTTGAGGCTCGCGACGCCGGCGCTGATGCAATTTTGCTGATAGTAAAATCATTGAGCGATGCAGATCTGCAAGAATTGTACTCGGCATGTTGCGGCTTGAATATGACCGCGGTCGTCGAGGTGCAAAATGAAGGAGAAGTCGAGCGTGCGCTTAAGCTCAATCCGCAGCTAATTCTGGTCAACAACCGCAATCTCGACAGCCTGGAGATGGATATGTCGACGTGCGAGAAATTGATGCCGCTCATTCCAGGCTCGATAGTAAAGGTTGTGGCAAGCGGAATTGAGACCGCTGATGACATGCAAAAGTTGTCGCATTTGAGCAAAAATTTTCTCATCGGCTCAAGTCTTATGAAGTCCCAGAATGTTGATGAGAAGCTGAAAGAGCTTGCTGGCTCGCTGCAAGTGAATGAAACAAGGGCAGCAAAGCAATGAGCACGAAGATCAAGATTTGCGGAATTACTTCGGCTAAAGATGCACTTGCTGCAATCGATGCAGGCGCCGATTTTCTCGGTTTGATTTTCGTGGATGCATCACCGCGCTGCGTGAAAGAAGAAGCAGCAAG